>CANUDF010000013.1 GCA_947857085.1 Candidatus Gastranaerophilales bacterium
ACTATGAATACTCAACAAACTCTTGCTGGATACAAAAACACTGAAGATTTTGTTAACGAGTTAAGTAAACACTTTAAAATTACTAAAATCTGTAAGAATAACGAGTTAACTTCTTGTTTTAACGATAAAGTTTATTGGGGTTCTGATAATGAAGAAATTGAAATTGCTGATATTAAAACTGCTAAGAACTTTGGGCAGGATGATTGGGATACAAATGTAGTCGGTGTTCAGTTTGCTAACGGTACTACCGGGTTAATAGCATACAATCCTACTACAGAATGTCACCAAGACCCATACAGTAACCAAATTACAGGAACCTCATGCCTTGCTATATTATATGACACGTCTGGACATAAAAATCCTAACACCAGTGGGAAAGACTTAAGAAGTATTAATGTCACAAGCTTGGGCAGCAGTAATTGTTATATGGAAGTTAAAGGCATTTGTATTGCAAACGCACCGTTCATACCTGCTTCATTAACATATGATGAGTGCATACAAAGACAAAACGAACTTGGTATAAAAAATTGTATAGCAGATGAAGATGACAACTGGGGTGGCGCTGTAAAAAAATGCAAAGATGCAGGAAAACGTCTTCCAACCATGGCGGAGCTTGGAAAAATAGCTGCATATATATACAATGTACCGAGCATAGGAGAACAAGAATTTCTAGAGGTAACAAGAGACGAGGACAAGGTTTCTCTTCTGCTTGGATTCCAATTAGCAACACCTTTTGCTTTTTGGTCAGAGCAATCAACATCGAGCAGAATGTTTGATCCAGCCGGTACATACTTTCTCTCCTCTCTTACCCGCAGAAGTCAGCTTTTTGCCGTTTGCGTTAGTGATTAATTGTAAATAATTATTAATAAAATAGCAACTCCTTTTGTGTTTGAGGTTTAAACTACAAAAGGAGTTTTTGTATGCAGGTGGATTCCGCAGGTAATGTCAATTTCACAAGTGTTATTCCTGTTAAGGTTATAAGTAAGAATGAAGAAATTCTTGACGCAAGAATAGTTCAAAAAGCCTGCCGTGAAGCAATAAAAGCTATTGCCGGTCCACTCCAGGCCAATCCACAGTATAAACCGGCAGCAGCTCAGCTTGCTGTTATGGATCCTGACTATAGATATGCACGTGCACTTTTTGGTTATAAAAGCTGTATTCCAGGTCAGCAATCAAATATATCCAACTTTTTTAAAATTATTTATGATAGGAACAATAAAGGATACATAGTAACCGGAAAAGAATCCGATAGAATGTCCTTACTAGGCAAAGCTTACGGAAAAACTAAAAAATCCTGTAAATATGGTTTATTGAATCCTGATGAAATTAAGCTTGCACGCGATAACTATTGGAAATATATAGCTGAAATAGGAAATAATTTGAGTTTACGCATTAAAGAAGCATTTTCTTCGGCAACACGGGAAAAATTAGGCAACTTTCAACAAATGGAAGTACATATCAAGACCAAACCAATAAAAATTAAAGGTATAGATGATACTAAAGTTACGCTGGAAAATATAACTTTCAGCGATAAAATATAGGTTAACAAAAACTTCACAAAGTCTTTTAAAAATAATTTCTTTAGGTTATATTTATCAGGTTGACATATTAAACACTGGAGAGAAAGATGTATAACGTAGCAATTATAGGAGCAGGCCCTGCAGGAATTTTCGCGGCACTTGAAGTAACAAAATTAAGACCAGATTGGAAAGTAATTCTTGTTGAAAAAGGACAAAAGATAGAAAACAGGAAATGTCCTTTACGTGAAGGTTCACCTAAATGTATAAATTGCAGACGCTGCGGCCTGTTATGCGGCTGGGGCGGAGCCGGTGCATTTTCTGATGGTAAGCTTACGCTCACTCCTGATGTTGGCGGTCATCTTGTTGACTATATGTCCAGACAAAATGCTGAAGAATTAATTGATTATTCTGATAAATTGTACCTTGATTTTGGTGCAACCGAAGAAGTTTTCGGTACTGATATGAAAACGTTCCAAGAACTTGAACATCAAGCTGTACTTGCAGAATTAAAACTTGTTCATTCACCGGTAAGACATTTAGGAACAGAAAGAAGTCTTGATGTTTTAAAGGCAATGCAGGATTATCTGAACGAAAGAATTACAATTTTAAACAATGTTTCTGCTGACAGTTTAATTGTTGAATGCGAACAGGTAAAAGGTATTAAATTAAGCAACGGCGAAACTATTTGTGCTGAATACACTATTATAGCACCGGGCAGAGAAGGTGCTGACTGGTTAACCCAGGAATTTGCAAAACATAAAATCGGTATGGTTAACAATGCTGTTGACGTAGGGGTTCGTGTTGAGCTTCCCGCACCGGTGTTTGAACCATTGACTTCAAAATTATACGAATCAAAATTGATTTATCACTCACCGACATTCGGCGATGAAGTTCGAACTTTCTGTATGAATCCGAACGGTGAAGTTGTGCAGGAAAACTACAGCGGTATTGCTACTGTTAATGGTCACAGTTATGCAAATTATAAAACACCTAATACTAACTTTGCACTTCTTGTAAGTGAGAAATTTACAGAACCGTTCAAAGAACCTATTCAGTATGGACAGCACATTGCAAGACTTGCAAATATGCTCGGTGGCGGAATTTTAGTGCAGCGTTTCGGAGATTTACTTGACGGACGCCGTTCTACTCCGGAAAGAATTAAAGCAAGCGTAATCACACCGACATTAACCTGCGCTACTCCGGGTGATTTGAGCCTTGTAATTCCTTACAGACAAATGACAAGTATTAAAGAAATGCTTTTTGCTCTTGATAAAGTTGCACCGGGAACTGCGTCACGATATACACTGCTTTACGGTATTGAAGTTAAATTCTATTCTGCAAGAGTAAAATTAACGAACGAACTTGAAACTGAGGGCGTTAAAAACTTATTTGCAATCGGCGACGGTGCTGGTGTTACAAGAGGTCTTATTCAGGCATCCGCATCAGGTGTTCATGTTGCAAGAACTATTTGCTCACGCGGTTAAATAATGGTATAATTTATATATGGATAAAAAAGTAAGTCTAACAACCCAAAACCGATTGATAATTTTCGGGCTTATTTTAAGTACATTGCTGATTATGGCAATAGCAATTTTCTCTGTCTTAAATATTCAGAAAAAATTAAATGAGGGTTACCAGAACTTTGGTCAGGTCATATCTAAAACACTAGCAATTGAAAGTAATGAACTTACCAAAAATATTCCGGATACAGATATTTACAATACCTTGAAAACACATACTGATACAATTCTTAAAAGCCATAATGATATTGTTTTTATTGAATTCACGGATAAAGACGGCAATATAATTTATTCAGGCAAAAACGAATCTCATAAAAGTACAAAACGCCCGAATATAACAGTCAGTTCACCATTAACTGATGTAATAAACAACTCCCCTATCGGCTCTGTAACCGTCGGTTTATCTGGAAATATTATCAGCGAAATTTCTTCTACAACCCGCGCATCACTGCTTTTTGTTTTTGCGGTTGCATGGCTTGTTTTCGCATTTGTTATTCTTATAAATACATACCTTATTACCAGAGAATTAAGAATATTACATGATGGTGTACAAAAAATTTCATCAGGAAATTTCGGTTACAAAATTGAAGGTGAAAATGTTAGTAATGAAGTTCAGGAACTGTTTAACTCTTTCAATGATATGTCTGCACGCCTGCATTTATATGAAGAGCAAAATATTGAGCAGTTAACGCTTGAAAGGAATAAACTGGAAGCTGTTCTTATGAGTATTGCAAACGGCGTTGTTGTTTGTGACAACAATGATATGGTAGTTCTTGTCAACAATCACGCACAAAACCTTCTGGAAGTTACTGAAGATCAAATGCTTAATACCGAAATCCAAAATTATATCGATACTGAAGGGAATTTCTGCTTTAAAGATAAAATTGAAGAATTTAAATCAAGCGAAAATAAGTTTGTAACCTTTAACATTAATGTTGACAAAAGAGTAATTAAATCAATTATTTCACCGATGTACACAAGAAGCGGCGATTATGTCGGTTATATAATTGTGTTGATTGATATTACAAGAGAAACAGAAATGGATTTGATGCGGTCACAATTTATTTCAAATGTGTCGCATGAATTAAGAACACCGGTAACTGTTTTGAGAAGCTATATTGACACACTTTACCACTTAGGAAACGAATTTGATTATGAAACACAAAAAGAATTTATCGGTACAATAAACAATGAAATCATAAGATTAAATAATATGGTCAATGATATACTTGATTTTTCAAGACTGGATGCTGATGTAGAGTTGGAAAAAACATTCAATGATATTACACAGCTTGTTGAAAATTGTGTAAATCAAATTCAGATACTTGCAGAAGAAAAGAAAGTGACTATAGAAATATCAAAAGATGATGATATTCCTGAAATTCTATGCCACTATGACAGCATAGAACGCGCGTTAAGAAACCTTTTGTCTAATGCAATAAAATATTCTCCGGAAGGTAAAAAAATTCGCGTACACCTCTCTAAACAGCCTGAAAATAATCAAATAACATTGACTGTTCAAGATGAAGGCTGCGGTATTGCTCCTGAATTTCAAAAGAAAATTTTCGACAGATTTTTCCGTGTCGAAAATGATACCCATACAATTAAAGGCACAGGTTTAGGTTTACACCTTGTCAAAACGACTATTGAAAAACACCACAATGGTGCAGTATTTGTTCATTCAAAAATAGGTGAAGGTTCAACATTTGGGTTCACTCTGCCAATAAATGATGAAGCCTTAATTGCGCAAAAATAAATTAATCAAATAGTCCGTTTATTTTATCAACAATATCCTGCGGGTCAATTTCGCCTGTAACTTTGTTTATATCCTGAGCTATTTGATAAAGTTTAGCCGCCTCAATTTTATCACCGGTAATTGCAATACAACGCGCAAGATTAAAGTGGGCCAGAGCATAATTTGGGTTGCATTCAACCGATTTTTTAAAAAGTTCCATTGCTTTTTGCACCCTGCCAAGATCATCAAGATAAATTACGCCGAGATTGTTGTAAGCAATGTCATAATTATTATCATATTCAATTGCAAGCTCATATTCTTTAATTGCTTCATCAATATCGCCTTTACCCCAGTACAAAAATCCTAAGTTGCAGTGAATTTTAGCATTTTCAGGTTCTAAATCAAGTGCATTTCTATAAACAGCAAGTGCATTATTATAATCTTCTTTATCGTAAAATGCGCTACCCAGATTAATATAAATATCAATATCTTCCGGAGTTAAAAGGTAAGCACTCTGATAAGAACTTATTGCAGCGTTTAAGTCTGATTTTGCTTCCTGATAAACATATCCTAATGTTTGATTAATAACACTTGTCCATTGTTTATTAGGATTTAACGTAACAGCAGTTTGAAAATGAGATACAGCGGCATCAGCATCACCTTTTATATACAGAATATTTGCCAAATTTGAATGAAATTCCGGAATATTAGGCATGATTTGTATAAGTTTTTCATAAATTTCAACAGCACTGTCATAATCGCCTAACTCTTCATATGCCTGACATAAGTGGCGGTAAGCAGAAATATTTAAACTATCAAGCCAGATTGCCATCTTATATTCTGTAATAGCATTATCAAACTGACCGACGGAACGGTAAATATCACCTAAAAGGCAGTACAGCGGTACAAATCCCGGAGCCTTTTCTATTGCATCAATATAAATATCAATTGCCTCCTTCAAACCGCGGGTCTGAACTCGATAAAATCCTTTTATAAGAATAGGCATGAATTTCAAATAAGACAATGAACGGCATACATTTTTTACTGCTAACATATCAAACGGAAGTGTCAGCCAGGATAAGAATAGTTCAAAATAAGCCTTCATAGTTGTCTTGAAACATCTGAAAGATGACACCCTGTATAAAGAATACAAAAGATAATGAGCAGAAGAATTTCTAAAAGGTTTAAATTTAATAGCCTTTTTAGCATTCAAAGAAGCTTCTAAGAAACGGGCTTTTTTGGTATAGGTTTCTGCGAGTAAATAATAAGCCTTAGCAAATTTT
Organism: Candidatus Gastranaerophilales bacterium; assembly: GCA_947857085.1. Taxonomy (GTDB): domain Bacteria; phylum Cyanobacteriota; class Vampirovibrionia; order Gastranaerophilales; family Gastranaerophilaceae; genus SIG32. The sequence continues at coordinate 6,059 of CANUDF010000013.1, forward strand.
TGATTTTGAGAAACAGCCATATCTAAATAATTTATTGCCTTATCCAAATCGCCTTTATAATATTGAGCCTGACCTATTTTAAAGTAAATTTCAGCAGAATCAATATATGTTTCTAATGCCCTCTGATACTCGGTAATAGCTTCATCAATATACTGGCATGAGTTATAAATATCTAAATGCCAGGCTAAAAATAAATCGCCCAGACGAACATGTAAGTCTGCATTTGTGGGGTCATTCTGCAAACCTATTTGACATAGCTCAATTGCCGATTTAACATTACCAGTCTTGAATTCTTTATTTATCTTTTTCTCTAATAGCTTATCCATAGTGTATAATAATATTTTAAATAACTTTCAGTAAAAATGCAAGTTGTTAATTAAATAACCTGAATTTCTAATTTTGAAGAAAAAAATATAACCATACTACTATATAACAAAGAATGAGTACTTCACAGACAAAGTTCCTTACTATTAAAGTAAGGAGAAACGCATGACAGGAAGCAAGCTTCAATATAAAAAAATTTCGCTTGAAGAACTTGTTGTCTTATCACAGAAAGATGATTTGAAAGCTCTTGAAGAACTTATCAGGCGTGAACAAAAAAATGTATTTGCGGCATTCTCTTATCTAAGCAAAAAACGTGAGAATGTTGCAGACTTAACGCAGGAGGCGTTATTGAGGGTTGCAAGAAATATACATTCACTAAAAAATCCAAAAAATTTTAAAAGCTGGCTTAATCAAATTATATCAAACTTATTCTATGATGAACTAAGAAAAAAACAACGAAGACCTGACATAATTTCAATTGATGAAGAAGAAGATGAAAATTCTATAAAAACGCAGCTTCCTGATAAAAAATGTAAACCGCATGAAAAATGCCTTTCTTCAGAATTAGAACAAATTATAAAAGAAGCAATTTTAGATTTACCGGAACAATTTCGTATAGCAATAATTCTCAGAGAATTACAGGGGTTAAGTTATGAAGAAATCGCAGAGGTGACAAATTCAAGCGTAGGTACCGTGAAATCAAGAATTGCACGTGCACGCGGCAAACTACAGGATGGATTGAAATCATATATATAGGAGAATAAAAATGCAAAATGAATTGACTTGTAATCAGGTACTGGCATTAATGAGTTTCTACGTAGAAGATAAATTAAATTACCGGCTAAAAGAATACGTTGATGAGCATTTGAGGCAATGTCCCAAATGCAGGGGAGTTTACATGCAATCTAAAAAAATAATGCATCATATCATGAGCTTAACTAATGAAAGCAATAAAGAAAGCCCTTACGTTACTAAACAATATAAGGATTTCAAAAATAATTTGTCAGCCTACATTGATAATGAACTTGATGAACACGAAAGTATTAGAATTAAAAAAATAGCAATATCAAACCCCATTGCAAGAAAAGATCTTGAAGATATGTACACTTTCAAACGATTATTACACAATTCCTTTGATAAAACAAAAAATGAATGGAAAAGTGATTACTCAAAATATATTGTAAATCAAGTTAATAATGATGCAGAAAAATCATACATAGATCCATTTTTTAAAGTAATAGGAGCATTTATGACTCTTATTAGTATAATTATTCTTGGTTTTGCCGCAACATTATATTTTTAAATTACTGCTGCTTCTGTTAGAAAACTTCATAGCAGCATATTTTTGATAAGTGTCCATTGATATACCTCTGGGGCTTTTCAATCTTTCCTGCTCTAATTTATTTAATTGTGCAAGATTTTTTTGCTGCCTGTCAGCTGCATACTTATTTCTCAATACCGGAGTTATAATATTACAGGACAAAATTGAACCTAATGTCATACCAATAACATCAACACCATTTTTAAAGCTTTTATATTCATCCTTTATGACGTCATAATTCGCCATGCTTTCAATATTAAATTTAGTTTGTCCCAAACCTTTTTCTACATTCAAACCTGTTTTAGATAGAAATTCTCTTATTTTAGGATTGGCCAATTTACCGGTAGAAACGAGTTTTGATGAAAAATTTTTAATTGCACTGGTTACAAGGAAAAATGAAAGTACATTTATAGCACCATCGCTAATCTCCTGCGGTATTAAAAACATTTTTTGTTCTTTAGGTATTTTATCATTTACAGCTATAGCAACGACTTGAGCGGCAGAAGATAAAAACCAGCCTAAAACGCCTGTATATATAAGCATCTTGGCAGGATTTGGCCCGTACTTTGTTAATATTGTATTTTTAAAATTAAGAAAGAGTTTATTTGGATTTATCATTAACTCCTCCTTTATTTGCAAATAAATTCGTTAGGAATTTTGTAAGCGGTGCGTCAATTAAAAAATTCGTAAAAATCATTACACCTAAGGCAAGTAACGTTCCTAAAGCATTTTTATACTGAGAGAGCTCGTCCGCAGTATATTTTAAGCCGGGCAGCAATAATGAACGAAATTTTTTAAATTTCATATTAGGCAGAATTTCATCAGGAGATTTTGTAAAAGAATCAATAGATTTAATACACAATTTTCTTATTGAATAACCTGTAAAAGTTCCTGCAAGAATTTTCGCAATGGTGCGGCAAATAGAAATTTTTCTAGTTTCAGAATCAACATCTTTATTGGCAGCATCTATAAAAGGCTGTGTCATGAGGGCAGAAGCACCAAGGATTAAACGGTTTTCGGCAGAAGATAAATTTTTACCAATCCAGCTCAAAGCATCATTAGTTTTTGGAGAAGAAATAGTAAGCAGCTTTTTTCGTCCGCCGCACAAATCAAGACCGATTTGAGTAGCTTTACGATCAAATTTATCGTAACTCCTTGAAAAGGATAAATCTAATAATTTATTAAGTCCTAACGCTGCCATATTTCTACCCAAGTATGTAAAGATAGTAAATGTATAGAATTGCTTAAAAAAATGATTTTATTAAGAAAAATTAACAATACAAATACTGCTATTTACAGCATTATAACTATAAATCAAACTTAAAAAAATTTCTATAAAAAATTATAAAATAGCTCCTTTAGGCACCACAGTTACACCGCCAGGTGATACATGGAAACCTCTGTTGACATCTTCTTCCCAACTGTAACCTATACGTGTATTAGGAGGGATTTTAACATTTTTATCAATAATTGCCTTACGAATTTTTGAGTATCTGCCTACTTCAACATTCTCCATCAAAATACTGTCAACCACCTGTGAATAACTGTTTATTCTAACTTTAGGCGACAAAACACAATGTGAAAGCATGCCGCCGGATACAATACAACCCTCTGATACCATAGAGTTAGTAGCCATACCTACCCTGTCACCTTCCTGCCAAATAAATTTAGCAGGAGGATAATTATAATTAAATGTTCTTATCGGCCAATCTTTTGAATACAAATCCAGCTCGGGAGTTGCCTGTAATAAATCCATATTAGCCTGCCAGTATGCGTCAATACTTCCGACATCACGCCAGTAGCCTCTTTCTGCATCAGACATTCCTGACAGACAATTATCGTAAAAATTATATACAAAAATATTTTTACCTTCGTTTAATAACATTGGTATAACATTTTTGCCGAAATCATGGCTTGACTCCTGAATTTTATCATCTCTATTTAAAGCGTCAAGCAATATATCTTTATCAAAAATATAATTTCCCATAGAAGCAAGACACATATTAGGGTTGCCGGGAATAGATTTTGGAGCCGTCTGAGGTTTTTCAACAAAGTTAACAAGACGCCAATTATCATCTACCTCAATAATTCCAAATTCAGAAGCTTCTTCTATTGGAATTGGAATAGCCGATATTGATAAATCAGCGTTTTTTTCTTTGTGAAAATCAAGCATTTGAGATACATCCATTTTATAAATGTGGTCTCCACCAAAAATACAAACATATTTAGGGTCTTCATCTACAATATGAAAAATATTTTGATAAATTGCATCAGCAGTACCTCTATACCAATCATTGCCTGTCCTCATTTGAGCAGGAGCCAAATCAATATATTGATTTAAAAACGGTGATAACATCCATCCTCTTGTAATATGTTTATTTAATGAGTCAGATTTATATTGCGTCAAGACCTTAATCTTAAAAAAGCCTGAATTAATGAAATTATTAATAACAAAATCAATAATTCTGTATCTTCCGCCAAACGGAACAGCAGGTTTAGCCCTGTCTTTAGTTAATGGATAAAGTCTTTTACCTTCACCGCCTGCTAAAATCATAACTAATGCATCATCAATAGACATATAAATTCCTCTCTCAAAATATATATTTATTATACACAATATAACATAAAAAGTTAATATTATTTTTTAATTTTTTTATATTTTTAATGACACCCACGACAACCCCCACATCCGCCAAGTAAATCGGAAAAATCAAAAACTTCATCCTTTAATATTTTATCAATTACAATAGGATAAAGTAAATTCTCTAAGTTATGAATTTCTTTTTCAAATTCATCAAAATGAGTAGAATTTCCAATAAGTACAGGAAATTGAGCAAGAATTTTGCCATCATAAACAACCGTAATACCTGAAACTTTTACACCAGCTAAAAATGCTTCACGAAGAGCACCTTCACAGTCAAACGCAGGAAGAAGCGACGGGTGAAGGTTAACACCGTTTTTAGGTATTTTTCCTTGATAATTATAAAAAAGAATTAAATCAAAATCGCCGATTACTTTATCAGGCGTATCAAACAATATAATTTCAACATCCTTATCTCTAAAATAATTAAAAAAAGCTTTTGCTATATGGTCACCGTTAACAAGTGCAAGTTTTTTCATAAATATACCCTATATTAAATTTTATTACAAAAAAACGACATGAAACAAAAAAAATTATTTTCAGATGTATTATTACAATATGCAGATAAATAAAACATCGCCATCATTTGGTATAAAGTTAAATACGGTAAAAGTTCTTGAAGCAACAACTTTAAAGAATATAGAAGCGGAATCAATATCAGATTTAAGACCTGTAATTGATGCACTTTGGCCTGTAAAACTTAAGGGAGCAGGCAACAAAGGATATCGTTATTATTTGCAGGAGATCGGCAACAAAATCAATGATAAATATCCTGAAATTGCTAATGCAAGTTTAGAAATTTTAGAATTTTCAAGAAAAAATCCAAAGGCTAAAAGGCCAGAATTACAAAAATTTGTTGAGCCTATAGTCAAAAAACTAGGTGAAACAATAGACATAACTTTATAAAAAAAGCTCCCACAAAAATGGGAGCTTTTTTTATTATTTATCACAATAATTAACCGCAAAGAGCAAGCAGGATACCTGCCGCTACAGCTGAACCGATTACACCTGCAACGTTCGGTCCCATAGCGTGCATTAACAGGTAGTTTTGGTCGTTAGCTTCTAAACCTACTTTATTAGAAACACGCGCAGCCATAGGAACAGCAGATACACCTGCTGAACCGATTAACGGGTTAATTTTTGTTTTAGAAAACATATTCATAACCTTAGCAAATATAACACCGCCTGCCGTTGCAAGTGCAAATGCGGTGATACCTAAAACTAAAATAAATAATGTTTGCAGTGTCAAGAATTGATCTGCAGAGAGCTTTGAACCTACAGATAAACCTAAGAAAATTGTTACAATATTGATTAAAGCATTTTGCATTGTATCTGACAATCTTTCAACAACACCGCATTCTTTGCATAAGTTACCGAATGTCAAAGCACCAATCAACGGGCATGCATCAGGTAAGAAAATAATACAAAGTGAAAGAACAACAATAGGGAATACTATTTTTTCACGTTTAGTAACATTTCTCAGCTGTGACATTTGAATTTTACGTTCTTCTTCAGTAGTTAACAACTTCATAATAGGCGGCTGGATTACAGGAACCAGCGCCATATATGAATAAGCTGCAACAGCAATTGCTCCTAATAACTCCGGAGCAAGTTTTGAAGTAACATAAATTGAGGTAGGACCGTCAGCACCACCTATAATACCAATGGCAGCTGATTGCGGTAAAGTAAATCCGAATACGCAAAGTGCTAACAATAATGCGCCGAATATACCAAATTGAGCTGCACCGCCTAAAAGTGCAGTTTTAGGATTTGCAATCAACGGACCGAAGTCAGTCATTGCACCGACACCCATAAAGATAATCAAAGGGAATAACCCCTGATGAATACCTGCTTCATAAATAATTCCTAAAAATCCGTGAGGACCTGCAATGTCGGCAACAGGAATGTTTGACAGCAAACCGCCGAATGCAATAGGAACCAAAAGAAGCGGTTCAAATTGTTTTTTAATACCTAACCATAGTAAGAACAAACACACCACAAGCATAATTGGCGAACCAAACTGATGTAAAAATTGTTCAACTCCGTTAGTAATGTTTGGGTCAACCGGTTGAATAAAGTTTGCTATACCGGTAGATGCCCATAATTTACTTAAACTTTCAATTATATCCATTTCTTTTTTCCTTCTTTACTATGCAACTGTAACTAATACCTGACCGGTTTGAACATGATTGCCCACTTCAATTTCAACAGTTTGAACAGTTCCTCCAACAGGGGATTTAATTTCTGTTTCCATTTTCATTGCTTCAATAACTGCAAGTACGTCACCTTCAGCAATATTGTCGCCTTCTTCAACTAAAACTTTCAACACAGTACCAGGTAAAGCAGCCTTAACAGGTGTACCCTCGCCAGATGCTGAATGAGAAGCGTCTATACCGGCTTTAATATTGAAGTCATACAATTTACCGTTGACAGTTGCTTTTTCACCTTCAAGAGCAACAGCATATTTTTTACCGTTAACAGTAACTGTGTAGGCATTAGATCCGCCTTCTGATTTTTCAGACTGCTGTTCACATTTTCTAACACCGATTGTACCTTTGCCTTGTAAGAATAAAATACCTTTTTCTTTACAGGCAGCAGCAATAAAGATATTTTCTTCAGTTTCTTCAAGGTTAGCATCTTTAAGCATTTTCTTAGCAGCTTCAATACCTTTATTAGGGTCTTTGTCATTAATATCAACAACTTTTTCAGTCGTCGGCTGAAGATTTAACTGTTCGGAAGCTAATCTGATAACTTCGGCATCGGGTTCACAAGGAGTTTTGCCGAAATATCCCAGAACCATTTTACCGTAACCTTCAGCAATTTTTTTCCATTTACCGAACATAACATTATTAAATGCCTGTTGGAAGTAGAATTGAGAAACAGGAGTAACAGATGTACCAAAACCACCTTTTTCAACAACTTCTTTCATTGCCGCAACGATTTCAGGATATTTATCCATAATTCCGTTGTCTCTTAACATTTGTGTGTTAGCAGTTAAAGCACCGCCCGGTAATGGTGATTGAATAATCATCGGGTTTACAGCTAGAGCTTCAGGAGGCAAGAAATAATCCTTCATGCAATCTTTGAATACTTCTTCTGTTTCAAGAATTTTTTCAATATCAATACCCAAATCGTATTCAGTGCCTTTTAAAGCGTGCCACATTGAAACAATATCAGGCTGAGCAGTACCGCCTGAAACAGGTTTCATAGACAAGTCAATACCGTCAGCACCGCCGTCAAGAGCCGCAAGATAAGCAGCCAAACCTGTACCTGCAGTTTCGTGAGAGTGGAATCTGATATGAGCATCCGCGCCCAAGATTTCTCTTGTACGTTTAATTGTTTCGTAAACTTTTCTTGGTGAAGATGTACCGGAAGCATCTTTAAATGCCAGTGAATCAAATGGAATACCGGCATCCAGAATACTTCTTAAAACTCTTTCATAAAAATCAACGTCATGAGCTCCCTGACATCCAATAGGTAATTCCATCATAGTAATAGTAACTTCGTGTTTCAGACCATTATCTTTAATACATTGACCTGAGTAGATTAAGTTATTAACATCGTTCAATGCATCAAAGTTTCTAACTGTAGTAACACCGTGTTTTTTGAACATTTTAGCGTGTAAATTAATGATGTCTCTAGGTTGAGAATCCAAACCAACAACGTTAACACCGCGTGCCAATGATTGTAAATTTACATCAGGACCGACAGCAGCTCTGATTTTGTCCATTGTTTCAAATGCGTTTTCGTTACAGTAGAAAATAGGTGACTGAAATCTTGCACCGCCTGCAACTTCAAAGTGATTAATACCTGCAGCTACAGCAGACTGTAATGCAGGGATAAAGTCATCAACGAATACTCTTGCACCGTAAACGGATTGAAAGCCGTCTCTGAATGAGGTATCCATAACTTTAATAAGTTTTTTTCCCATAATTATATTTCCTTTCATAAAAATAATTTAAACTAAACACGTGCCTTAATAACAGCAAGTGCAACTGCGATTGCTTCGTCGTCGGAAGCTTTTTTGGATGGTTTTTCAAGAACAAATACCTGTTCCGGGAATAATTGATTCAAATAGCCTACAACCTTTGACATAATTCCCATTGAAAAAACCAGAATACAAAGAAAAGCCATTACAAAACATACGCCCATAAGCATAATTATAAGACCTTCTCCTAATAGTGTTTCTAGCATAATATATCTCCTATCGTAAGTACAAATTGTTTTCCGTCCTGTTCAAGAACAAGTTCACCAGAATCGTTTACAGATTTTGCAATGCCGCGTTTTATGTCATTAAAACCTTTAACGCAAACTTCCGTATCAAGAAAAGATGCTCTTGAAATGTAATCAGATTTTATAAATTCAAAACCTTTATTTAAAAATTCATCGTAATCAGCAAAAAATTTATCCGCAAGCTTTTGGATAAATTCATTCATGTCGATATTTTGATTTAATTCAATATTTAAAGCCGTTGCTGCTTTATCCTGAATAGCTTCAATATCAGTCTGTCTTGCATTAAGATTAACTCCGATACCTAAAACCAGCCCTTTAAAATTTGCGCCCTGCATAACTGTTTCTGAAAGAATACCGGCAATTTTTTTACCGTCGATTAAAACATCATTAGGCCATTTAATTTGAGGTTTCAAGCCGTATTCTTCAAGAAGTTTTGCAAGGACAACAGATAAATATTGCGTTAAATTAGAATAAATTTCGTTAAAGCAATCAGAGGGCTTTAAAACAAAAGAAAGAAACAAGTTACCGATGCCTAAATCAACCCATTTTCGGTTTAAACGACCGCGTCCTGATGTCTGGCGAAAGGCATGTATTATAGTTTTATCTTCAAATGCAGCCAAATTATTTTTGGCATAAACATTTGTAGAATCCACTTCTTCTAGTGTTATAACTTGCATTTCTCCCTCTAACAAAAATTACATATATAACAATTCTATAACAAAAATAAAATATTTGCGAAATTTTTTTTCTTGCGTTAAAATAAATTCACGAAGGGGAGAAAAATGAGCGGAACCGGACATTGGGTTTATAATACGGTAATAGGGGGACATAATTTATCCTTTAACATGGATACAATTTTGACAATGTGGTTTGCAATGGCAGTTGTGCTCATATTTGCATTCATTGCAACGCGAAAACTTTCCATTATTCCCGGTAAATTGCAGGCTGTTTCAGAGTACCTTATGAAATTTTTCTGGAGCACATTGGACACCATGATTCCTGCCGATAACAGAAAGCATGTTCCGCTGGTTGCATCACTTTTCTTATTTATATTAATTGCAAACTTAATGGGCCAACTGCCTTTAAGAATAATACATTTAAAAACAGGTGAACTTGCGTCGCCGACAAACGATTTAAACTTAACTGCCGCAATGGCAATTATAGTTTTGATATACTATGTTGGAATGGGCATTAAGAAAAAAGGACCGAAATTTTTCTTGCACGAATTCAGCTTTACGGGCATAATCATGTTTCTTGTGGAACTTTTGGAAATGATTACACGTCCGTTAAGTTTGGCAATCCGTCTTTTTGCAAATATTTTTGCAGGAGAAATCTTGGTTACAGTTGCACTAGGTGTGTTTGCATATCTTTTGCCGCTTCCTATTATGTTATTTGAAATACTTGTTGCATTTATACAGGCAACAGTATTTATGATGTTGACTATAGCGTATGTTTCATCCGCAACAGGTGATGAACACTAATTAATAAGGAGATAAAAATGGAAGAATTAAAAACAATTTCTGACTTAGCACAATTAGGCGGCGGTGTCGCAATTGGTTTTGGTGCAATAGGTGCAGGATTAGGTATTGGTTTTGCAACAAAAGGTTTGATGGATGCAATTTCAAGACAGCCCGAAGTCTCAGGTAAAGCTTTCGGTTTCTTCCTGCTTGGCGCCGCATTATCAGAAGCCTGCGCATTGTATGCTTTCGTTATCGCTGCTAAATTAGTAGGTTTAATGTAATATGGAATTTAACGCAACATTTTTAGTATCAATAATAAGTTTTCTTGTGTTCGTATTTCTTATGAACAAAATTTTCTATGCGCCATTGGAAAAAATTATTACCGAACGCGAAAAACTTGTTGATGATACTTTAAATGCGGCGAAAAATTCAAGAGACACAGCGTCAGGACTGTTAAAAGAACGTGAGAACAAATTAAGCAAAGCGCATGACGACAGCAAGAAAATTATTGCGGACAGTGTTGAAAATGCTAACCTGAAGTCAAAAGAGTTAACCCAAAAAGCAAAATCCGATTCTGTTGACGAGATTAACAGGCAAAAAACGGCACTTGGGAATCAAAATGAAGCTGTAAAAAATCAGCTTGATAATACAGCAAAAGAACTGGCAGAGGTAATTACTTCAAAAATTATAGGATAAAACATGGCAGAATTTTGGAACCTGATTGTTAAATCAAATACTTTTAACTTTGCAATATTAGTAATAATATTGGCTGTTATCATTGCAAAATTAAATCTGCCTGAAGTAATTGAAAAAATTAAAAATGACGTTGCAAGTGCAATAGAACATGCCAAAAATGAAAAACACAACGCTGAAAATGAATTAAATTCTGTAAAAAAAACTGTTGCAAATACCGATAAAGAAGTAACAGAACAGCTTCAGAATGCAGAAAAAAATGCTAAAAATCTTTCTGATGAAATTTTTAAAAACGCAGAAGAACAAATTAAACATATCAGCGAAAATATCCAGAGGGTAATTGCGGCAGAAGAAAAGAATTTATCTTCAAAACTAACGCAGGAAACAGTTAATAACTCAATGGAACTTGCACGGCAAAATATTATTACCCGTTTGAACGAAGATTCAAAATTACATGAAAAATTCATTGAAGAGAGCATTGATGCAATAGACAAGGTAAGGCTATGATTACACAAATATCACAATCAGCAAAAATTTACGCAGATGCCCTGATAAAATTAGGTCAGGACAATGTAATGTCTTATGATGATATTTTAAAATACCTTGATACAATAAAAAATATTCTCAACAGTTCCGAAGATTTAAAAAATGTTTTGCTGACTCCTGCCGTACCTGTTGAACAAAAAATAGGCATTATTGAAGATATTTTTCAATCAAGAGTAAATCCACACATTCTAAACTTCTTAAAAATTATTGCAGAGAAGAAAAGATTTCCTGAGCTGGAAAATATAATAGAAGCATACAAAAAAGAGCTTGATAATATCAACAATTTAAAAAGAATAACAGTAATTTCCGCAATTGAATTATCTGATGATTATAAGAAAAAAATCACGGGCAAACTTCAGGAAAAATTACAAAAAAATATTTATGCTGATTGGAAGACAGACAATACAATTATCGGAGGTCTGGTAATCCGGATTGACGATAATATAATTGATACAAGCATAAAAACAAAACTTGAAAATTTAAGTAAAAATATTATAAAGGGGAACTTATGACATTAATACAACCTGATGAAATCAGTTCTATAATTAAGAACAGAATTGAAAACTACGAAATACAAACCGAAGTTGCAAACACAGGAAGTGTTCTTGAAGTCGGTGACGGTATCGCAAGAGTTTACGGACTACGCAATGTAATGGCAAGTGAACTTGTGGTATTTGAAGACGGCAAAGACACTCTCGGGATTACAATGAACCTTGATGAGGACAACGTCGGTGTTGTTATCCTTGGTGAATATACGCAGATTAAAGAGGGTATGACAGTAAAAACAACAGGGCGTATCGCGTCAGTTCCTGTAGGCGATAATCTTATTGGAAGAATTATAGATCCTACCGGCAAACCGCTTGACGGCAAGGGTGATTATGAGTACACAAAAACAAGACCCATTGAGCGTGTTGCACCGGGTATTGTTGCAAGAAAATCTGTTCATGAACCGCTTCAAACAGGTTTGACAGCGATTGACGGCTTAACACCTATTGGCAGAGGCCAGCGTGAACTTATTATAGGTGACAGACAAACAGGTAAAACAGCTATTGCGATTGATACCATTATCAATCAAAAAGGTACAGACGTTATTTGTATTTACGTTGCAATCGGTCAAAAAGCATCAACTGTTGCGCAACTGGCTAAAACTCTTGAAGATAGAGGCGCAATGGATTATACGATTATTGTTTCGGCAACGGCTGATGAATCAGCGCCTTTACAATATATCGCACCTTTCGCAGGGGTTGCTATCGGTGAAGAATTTATGGAACAGGGTAAATCCGTTTTGATAGTCTATGATGACCTGTCAAAACATGCTCAGGCTTACCGTGCGATGAGTTTGCTGTTAAAAAGACCGCCGGGACGTGAAGCATATCCGGGTGATGTATTCTACCTGCACTCAAGACTTCTTGAACGCGCGGTTAAATTGAATGATGAACTTGGCGGAGGAAGCATTACTGCATTACCTATCATTGAAACTCAGGCAGGTGACGTTTCAGCATACATTCCGACAAACGTAATTTCGATTACTGACGGTCAGATTTTCCTTGAAACTAATCTGTTTAACTCGGGTGTAAGACCTGCTATTAATGCCGGTATATCTGTTTCCCGTGTAGGCGGCGCAGCACAAACCAAAGCTATTAAACAGGTTGCAGGTAAATTAAGACTTGACCTTGCACAATTCAGAGAACTTGAAGCATTTGCTCAATTTGCTTCAGATTTGGATCAGGCAACAAAAAATCAGTTGCTTCGCGGTGAAAAATTAACCGAAGTTTTAAAACAGCCGCAATATAATCCTTTAAGTGTAGCTGAACAGGTTAGTATCCTGTTTGCGGCAAATGAAGGCTTATTAGATGATATCAAAACAAGTGATATAGGCAGATTTAAAAAAGAATGGTTTGTTCACTTGAATGCTAATTTAAAACAGCTTTCAGATAATCTAAATGACGGAAGCGCTTTATCTGATGAGGATAAAAAAGAGCTGAAAACAGCACTTGAAAACTTTAAGAAAACATTTTAAAGGATAATATGGCAAATTTAAAAGACATAAAAAACAGAATACAAAGCGTAGAAAGTACCAAGAAAATAACACGCGCAATGAAAATGGTAGCGGCTGCAAAAGTTAAACGTGCAGAAAACGCAGTTAAAGCTTCCAGACCATTTACCTCTGAATTAAACACAATGTTTACCAGACTATTAAATTCTGTCGGGAATATAAATGACTGCAATGTAAAAGCTACAAATGCAGTGGATAATTATCCTTGTCTTTTAAAAGCACGACCTGTTGATGAGGTTGGGATTCTTGTAATTACATCAAATAAAGGTCTTGCCGGTGCATATAATGCAAACGTCATAAGAAAAACACTTAAAATTATTGAAGATTATTCTGTTAAGGGTATTAAAAGTAAATTATTCATTGTAGGTCAAAAAGGCATTTCAATTCTTGGTAAAAAATGCAGAAATTTGGATTGCGAAATTGTCGGAGAATATCTAAGTGTAGCAAATGACCCTACTCCCTCAGGAGCTAAAATTATAACAGAAGATATTGCAAAATATTTTGTAGAAGAAAAAATTGATAGAATTGAAATTGTAACAACACGATTTAAAAATATGATGAGCTATTACACAGAAGACTGGATTGTACTTCCTGTGCAAAAACCTGAGGTTGACGAAGAACATCATCATATTGATCCGTTAATGGAATTTGAGCCGAGTAAAGAAAATATTTTACAAAAAATTGTTCCGCTTTATATAACAAATATAATTTATCAGGCGTTATTAGAAGCACAGGCAAGCGAACTTGCATCCAGAATGACAGCAATGTCTGCTGCAACAACAAATGCCGAAAAAATGCTTCACGAGCTTTCAATTGAGTACAATAAAACACGTCAAACCGCAATCACTCAGGAACTTATTGAAGTTGTTTCCGGTGCAAATGCCCAAAATTAATTATTTGTTAAGTATTTTATTAGAAGTAAAATTCATTTGATTGCTTAAGAATGCTAGATTTTCAGGTTTAAGCATAATATTTGCAGGGTTTATTGCACGGGTCATAGCACGTTTTTGTTCACTTCTCTTAGTCATATAAATATTAAGTTTAGGGATACCAATACCCAAAACTAAACCTGAGAATGCATAACCGGCAAGCTGCGCAATATTCAAATAACGCAATTTAGTTCTTGTTAACTTGTCGGAAGCAGGAAGCAATTTGAGTAATTTTTTAAACGGTAAAGCTTTTCCATTTTCAACAGTTGAAATTTTAGCTTTTTTCAGTGCTTCGTAAAGTACTTCGTCACGTGTTCTGCCTACCAGATTTTTATCCAGGGCTTTTAATGTTCCTCTGGAAACAAAATTACCAAATACAAGCCAGCTCAGATAGCCTAATGTATCCTTAATTGTAGCCTCGCGTAATTCATCTTTATCACGTGCAGCTAAAAATCTTGACATGATAGTTAAACCATAAACTAATTTAAACTGGTTCAAGGTTGGTGTGATACCCTTATATTGAATATTCGGTAAAAAGTCTTTTGCTTTGAACTTACAAATTAAACCATAAGCCATCGTTCCAAAAGCAGCTGCTGTTGCAGTTTTAAGGGCTTTAAAACCAAATGTTTTATCTTTTTCTCTGCCTTCCACACCAACAAAACCATCACTACCTGTTTTCTTTTTGGTTAAATAAATATTAAGCGGTTGAATAGAACAACCGATAGCGGATGCAATACCTAAACCTAAAATTGAACGTCTTAAGCCTAAATTTTTCAAACCTTTTACGAAATTTACATCTGAGAAATTTTCAGCGTGTTTGAAAGATTCGACAACCTTGTCTTTAAATAATGCTTTTGATAATGAAGACACATTATCTACAATATTAGTCAAAGTTGCTTTTACATTTTTGTCACCTGATTTAAGAACAATTTCAGCTTCTTGTCCCAAATCACTCAGCACGACATTTTTCATCATAGCTTTATGCTCTTTTGATGATGATTTAATATTCTTCACAAGAGCATCAGCAAAAGTTTCCTGAGCCTCTTTTGAAAGATGAGTACCCTCTTTGGAAGTTATAATTTCAGCAATACGTTTTGAATAATCTTCCGCGATATTTTTAGAATCTGATTTTACAACCTCATGCTGAATTTTTCCGAGCATATCAATAGTATCTGAATCAGCAAAAATATTTTGCGCCTTTATACCATATTTTGAATTAAGTACAGACGCAAGCAGCATACCTGCAAGAGGACCGTAAACAAGCCCTACAAAAGCATGGTTAACAGTACCGCTTCCCTCACGTCTAAGAGTTTCCATACCGGCATCAGCACCGCGTGTGAAATCTGTCATTGTTCTTGGGGCAACCATACAAGAAAAGTCAACCGCAGTAGCGCCCCACGCCTGATTTGTATCTAAAAAGCGCAAAAGTTGTACAACGCCGTCAGTGATACCGGTAAATGTCTGCTGTTTATTATTATTTCTATTTATATTTTGTTGTTGATTTATATTTTGTACTTTCATGGTCTATTCCTATTGTAAACTAAAAAAAGATTTAAATGCGGGTGAATTATTTTTGATTTGAGTTCTTAAAAAGCCGTTTGTCGAATTTATCGATTCAGCAAGCTTTTTCAATTCCGCTTCACGCTTTTTGTTAGTTTGCGTTCGGGTATAAAGCGGGATAAATATACCTAATGCAAGCAAAGAAAATGCCAAGTTGCCCAATTGGCAGACAGAACGCAGGTTTTTAGCTGTTTTGCCTACAACTTCGTCTGAAGATTTCAGACTAACATCTTTTAACCAATGAGCTAATTTCTTTAATATGTTTGCATCTTTCGGGGCTTCTTTTAATCTGTTCAGTAATTTTACGTCCGGTTTAATTTTCTCAATAAGAGTAGCAACACCTTTTGCAGCATAGTCACCAAGGAAGTATAAACTTGAGAATGTCGCTATATCACGGATTGTAGCTTCTCTGAGTTCGTTCTTATCTTCCGATGCCATCATACGGCTTGCAAATGTTGCAGTTGAAATAATTCTTGCTTGATCCATTGTCGGGAAAATACCTTTAAACTGAAGCATTTGTTTATTAGGAAGTTTTAAGCCCATTGAAAGTAATGCCACACCAATCATTGACCCGACTGATATGAATTTTTGTTTTAATAAAGCTGCTTTTTCACGCGGCGTCATTTCTCGTTGTTCTTTGTTTTGAGCAAAATCTTTATAAATAGGGGCACCTTTGACACCTGAACGTTTACTTGTAATCCAGCGGTTTAAAGGCTGCATAGAAATTGCAAGAGGAATGATAACACCAAGGCCGGCAAAACTTTTCCAGTTAACAAGTTTAACGGCATTTTTAAAGAACTTATTATAATGGTCGGCATTTTTAATACCTGCATTTTCAACAGCTCTGTGAATATGTACAAAATCTTCAGCAATGCCTTTGAGGTTCTTTGATAAAAATTCTTTACTGCCCTTAAGTCTGATATGTTCAGTCATATGAGCAGTATCAGCAATTTGCTTGTAACCTTCTTCTAACAACTTTTTCGGTTTTTTAGCAATAGAGGCATCAGCAAGTTTCTTAATACCTGAAGACAAATCAAATTCGCTGAATGATTTATATTTACTTCCATCGATACCTTCAACATCATTGAAGAAAGAAGTTAAAGCATTTGTAAGTTTTTGGGTTCCGGTACCTTCAGCTTTTGACAGATAACCTTTAATAAGGTTTAAAGATTCTTCATTTGCCCAAATTTTGGAAAGATTCGTTTTGTTAAAGTCTTTGACAAAAGGTTTTTGTAAAAGTTTAGCAAGCCCCATAACAATAAAGCTTGGGATTAAGCAGTTAACAATTAGCCCTGAAGATTCTCGCAAAAATGCTTCTGTGCCGGCAAAACCGTTTGATTGCTTGGTTTCAATAATTGTACGCGGAACAATTGCTGTTGATAAATCAAGCACGGAAACATTTACCATCGGATTTTCTTCACAAAGCTGAATCCCGCGAAGCAAAGTATCAGCAATGCCTGAAAATGCCGGCTGCTGAGTTTTTTTTGCATCCCGATTAGGGGTATATTTATTGTTTTCTACACTACTAACTTTACTAATCATAAATAAATTTTGTCTGGATATTTTCTGAATACTGTTATTATAGCAACAGTATATTAAAATTAAAAGCGGTCAAATTTAAAAATTGCCCTATCAGGGGTGAATGTTAAGTTAATGTAAAGATAAAATTATGAATATTTTTTTAAAAATACATTTTTTAAAAACAAAAAAATAAAAAAATTATTTAAATTTTATAAAAAATATTTAAAAATTGTCAAAAATACAATTTTTCGATGAAAAATTTTTTGTAAATTTTTGTAAACTTTTTGCATGTAAATACGAATTTTACCTAAAAATTACGAATAAAGTTAAGCGCATCATCTTTTGACATGACATCACCGTTGATTTGTGCTTCATGTAAAGCATTCATTATTTCACCCAGTTTTGGAGAAGGTTTAATATTAAGCTCACGCATTACATCATTTCCGGTTAAAAGTTTTGGTAGAGGCTGTAACGATGCTCTTACTTTAAGATAAAAATTTTGCAGGCGGGTTAATAATAATATATTTTTTTCGACAATATCATCAGTAATTTCAGGGCCGCGAGCTGATAATCTATCGGCTTTAGCAAGAACAATATTATCAATTGAATTCATATCCATACGTCTTACAAAGCGCATCATGATTTTATCGGTAATTTCAGGACTGCACATAACATGAGACGGGTAAATATGATATTTAATTAATATAGATATATAATCAATTTGTTTATTAGAAAAATGCAAATCTTTCAATATTTTTAATGACATTTTCGCACCGGCATCATCATGTTTGATAAATCTATGGCGTCCGGTGTCTTGTTCAATAGTCCAGGTTGAAAATTTACCGATATCGTGCAGAAATCCTGTCAATCGCAAGTGCGCGAGCCGCGAAAATCCACCGAAATCTATTCTGTTTAAATGCTCACGAACCTCTTCATCCGATTGTTTATAAATTTCCGTAATCTGTCTTACTGTTTCAACTGAATGGTGAAACAAATCCAAATGGTGATGCGAATTTGGCGGAACCTGTTTCACTTGTTTTACGACAGGAAGAATTTCTTCAAGCAAAAGACAGTCATCAAGCAGTAAAAGTGCTTCGTGCACATAATCACCGGAAAACATTTTCATCAATTCATAATTCACACGCTCAACAGCAGGTTCATGAATTAGCTTTCTGTGTCTTTTAACGATGTCCAAAAGTTCAGGAGCAACATCAAATCCTAAATTAGCCTTAAACCTAAAAATCCTTAAAAGGCGCAAAGGATCATCAATAAAGTTCTTTTCAGATATAAGATTAAGTTTTTTGTTTTTCAAATCATTTAGACCGTTAACTATATCAATAATTTCAAAAGTTTTTAGATTAACGGCAATAGCATTTATAGTTAAATCACGGCGTTTTATATCGGTCTGTAGAGAATTTTCAACAGGATTAGTAATATCAAGATAATTTATTTTGTCTTTAAACACCAGACGGTAGATTTTATTAACTTCGTCAAGCGGGATAAATTTCGCGTCAAAGCGTTCTGCAAGCTTAAGTGCAAAATCACGAGCATCTTCATTACATACAATAATATCTCTGTCAAAAGTTTCTTTACCCAGAAAAAAATCACGCACCACACCGCCCACAAGGTAAACCTCAGTGTCAAACTCATTAGATATTATATTTAAAATTTCATCATTTCTAATTTTTTGTTCCAAACTCATATATAATATTTCCCAGCGCAACAGTTACAGCAGTTTCAGCCTTTAAGATAAGATTTCCTAGCGTAAGCATTTCAACCTTTTTGTTTTTAAAAAGCTCAAATTCTCTTTCCGAAAAACCTCCTTCCGGACCTATAACAACCAGAACATTCTCCCCTGATTTAACTGGTTTGATATCCTTGAGCGTGTTTGTTGCAATCCGTTCACAGAACACAATTACACGCTCAAATTTGTCAATCAAATCTTCAAGTTTTTCGAGTTTAAAACAGGTTGGAATATCAGCTCTTTCGCATTGTTTTGAAGCTTCATACATAATACGCTGCCACTTATCTATTTTTTTTGTAATAATTTCCTCGCTAAGAGCACAATTATCAGTATGAACGGGATATATTCCTTTGATGCCAAGCTCTGTAGCTTTTTCAACCACAAAGGATTGCGCATCACTTCTGAGCGGACTTTGCGCAAGATATAGTCCAAAATCCAGGCTTCTATCAGACTTATAACTATTTTCAATTTTAACTATAACCTCATTTGACGTAACATTTTCAACAACAGTTTCGTACTGAATTTTGTTTTCGTCAATTAAAAGAAGTTTTTCACCTTTTCGTATGCGCAAAGATTTTGCAATATGCTTATAATTATTACTATCAGATATCGCAATATGGTCATTATTTACATCTTTTGATGAAATAAAAAAGTGTGGCATAAGTTAATAATACAACAAAATTGTTAAATTTTATATTTTCAAGTAGCAAATAATAAAATATTGTAGTATTATAAAAGTAGTAGAAATATTAATCGGGATATGAAAATGACAAAAGAAACAAACACAGAAAAAGTAATAGGCATACCGAGAGCAATGTCTTTCTATAATAATTACCCGTTTTATTACGGATTTTTTACTGATTTAGGAATAAAAATTGTGTTATCTGATGTAACAACGAAGCAGACAATGTCAAGCGGTTCTGCTCTTGTTGTAACGGAAACCTGCTTGCCTATAAAAGTTTACATAGGTCATATATTAAATTTAATTGACAAAGGTGTTGATAAAATTTTAGTACCGTCAATCCAGTCAATAGCACCGAAAATTTATAACTGTTCTAAAATACGAGGCCTGCCAGATCTTGTAAGAAATGTTGTAAAACGTGATTTTACAATGGTTGAAGCAACTCTTGACAAATCAGAAAAAAATCAAGGGCTGTATGAATTTCTGGCTGAAATGGCCGCTCCTTTCGGAATAACAGATGAAAAAATTATCAAAAAAGCATCAAAAGCCGGCTGGAGATGTTACAATAATTTTCATATTATGTCGAAATCCGGCATGAGCTATAAAAAAGCAATTAACTACGCTATACAAGGTAAGGTATTTATTGAAAACCAGACAAAAGAATACCCTATATCAATAGCACTTGTATCTCATGGATATAATATCTATGATGACAGAACCTGTATGAAAATCTTTGACAAACTTGAAGCCATGGATGTAAAAGTATTTACATCATTACAATTATCAAATGAACAGCTTGATGACGGCATCACGTCATTAGGAAACGAACAATACTGGGCAAATGAATATGAAATGACTGGAAGTGCCGGACATTATTTAAAAGATAATAAAGTGGACGGTATTATAACATTGACAGCTTTTGGCTGCGGCCCTGATTCGTTAATGGTAGAAAGAATTACAAGAAAAGCAAAAAGATTTAATAAACCCCTTTTAAATCTAACTATCGATGAACACACAGGCGAAGCCGGTTTTATAACAAGGCTTGAGGCATTTGTTGATATGCTTTTCCGTAAAAAACGTGCAAATATAATTAACAAAATTGAAATAGACGGTCACAAATCTGAATTTATACCAAATACAAACTTTATAGAAACGAAATAAAAAGAGGCTCTTTTAGCCTCTTTTTTAGTTATTTCATTTTATAATACAAAGGATTTTATTGTATCCGTAATTATTACCGTGATCAGGGGAAGAATGATCCAGCGTAAATACCCGTCCCCAGCCCCTGCCGGATATATCCTGTCCACCCCATTCCGTAACTTCTTCATTAGACCATAAGAAAAACTGTTCCTCTGTAGCCAATGTTGGCAATCCATATGAAGCGGCAAGTTCTGCATTAAATTTACCGTCTATCCTTTTATCTGCTGCGGCCTGGCCGCCATATAACTTTGAAGCTATTTCTGCAAGCTGAGCTCTTGACGGCAAATTATCAAGTCCGCCGCAAGTTTTTACAGCACCTGCCCAGTAATTATGTTCATCATTACAAGAAATTCCAAGTTCATCTTTTAAGGCCTCACATTCAGCACCAGATAGGCCAATACCATTTAATGCGGCACTATAACATGTACCATTAAGTTTAAACGCACACAGCCCATTAAGGCTCAATACATTAAGGCTTCGTAAATCTTTTCCGCTTGTGTTTGGGCTTTTAAACCCTGATGTATCATATAATATTGCCAGACAGTCACTTCCGGTTATCTGATTACTGTATGGGTCTTGTCTACAGTTGGGGTTATATGCAATTAACCCGTTAATACCGTTTGCAAATTGTACACCTACCAGCTCAGTATTCCATTCAAGACCAAAATGACTTGATGATTTGAAAGTTGACAGATTAACTTCTGAAACATCCTGGTCTCCGCTGCCCCAATAAACTTTTTCAGAAAAACAGTTTGTCAAATTACTGCTGCATATTTTAGTAATTTTAATATGTTTTGCTAATTCATTCACAAAATCTTTTGTATTTTTATATCCAGCAAGAGTTTGCTGTGTATTCATCACGCGGGTAGCTTCTTCTAACTTTCTCTCAAAAACTTGTGCTGAAGTATTCCAGGATTTATTCTGATAATTTTGTACAAGTGCAGGTATAGTTAAAGCGGCTACAACACCTATAATAGCTAAAGTTATAAGAACTTCAGCTAAGGTAAATCCCTTAGACCATAAGTGACAAGAACTATAATTCATAATGACCAAATTATAGTACCAGTCCAGAAATTTGTCAAATCCCTTGCTATGAGAGGTTAGCTGTGACGCCCCCCCCCGAGATCCCTAATAAAAAACTTTTTCATGGCTCCTCCTTTTTCCTTTTGATTATAGCAAATTTATTTATTTTGCGCAACAAAAAAAGAATCCGTAAGGATTCTTTTTTACTATTTGCTACACTTTTCTTTTGCGGGCAGCTTCTGATTTACGTTTTCTTTTTACGCTTGGCTTTTCATATCTTTCACGTTTTTTAACTTCAGATAAAATGCCTGCTTTTTGGATTTTTTTCTTAAAACGTCTCAATGCACTTTCGATTGACTCGTTTTCTCCAACTTTAACTTCTGCCATTTATATTTTCACCACCTTTATAAATCTTGTATTAGGGTTCAGCTTGTATAATAACACAAACCAAAATAAATAGCAATACATCTACTTAAGTACAGCTTTATTTAAACGGTGAAAATTATCTTTTCTACCTTTCTTTTTAGGAACAGAGCTTACAAAAGTATCAGGACGTTCACCTAAAAGTCTTTTTGCAGACTCAATTAATTTAGGATCAATATTTTTAGCAGTCTTTTTAACAGGTTGTACTGCACCAATTTTAATTAAATAGTTTTTATACTGATAAGGGTTCATTAAATCCATATATATACTAAAACAAAGAAATATTTTTTTTGCTATGCAGATAAAGTAAATATATTATATATTTCTTCATCAGAAAGTTCTGTGATAATCTTTTCGCCTTCATAAACTGCTAAATCAGCAAGTTCTTTTTTAGATTTTAACATCTCGTCAATTTTTTCTTCGAAAGTTCCCAATGTAATCATGCGATGAACCATTACGTTTTTATCCTGACCTATACGGTAAGTTCTGTCTGTTGCCTGGTCCTCAACCGCAGGGTTCCACCATAAATCGTAGTGAATTACGTTTGTTGCGCTTGTAAGGTTAAGTCCTGTTCCTCCGGCTTTTAAAGACAATATCATAACTTTTGTATTGTCATCATTCTGGAATTTTTCAATCAATTCTTCCCGCTGCGGAACAGTCAAAGAACCGTGGAAGAATAAAGGCTCAGTATTACATTCTTCAGCAATAACTTTTGTAAGAATATCACCCATTTCTTTATATTGTGTGAAAATAAGTGTCTTTTCATTATTTTCAAGAATAGTCTGAACTGTAGAAATACATTTTTCCATTTTTCCTGATAATTCTTTCCCCATTTCTCCTGATTTTAAGAATTGATACGGGTGATTACAAATTTGTTTAAGTGCTGTAATAAGTTTAAATATGTTGCCGCGTCTGTTAATACCTGTAAACCCGCTGATTTTTTCCATCATTTCATTAAGAGTTTTTTCATATAAAACAGCTTGAGGTTTTGACAGATAACAGTATTCATTAAGAACCATTTTTTCAGGCAGATCGGTAATTACGTGCTTGTCTGTTTTTAAACGTCTCAATACAAAAGGCGACACAGACATTTTTAATTTTGCCGCGCGGGAAGTCTCTTTAAACCTTTCAATAGGTATGGCGTAACTTTTTTGGAAATCTTTTAATGAGCCCAAATACCCTTTATTAATGAAATCAAAAATACTCCATAATTCTGTTAATCTGTTTTCGACAGGAGTACCTGTCATAGCTATTTTTACATCAGATTTTAACATCTTAATTGCAAGCGTTTGTGCAGTATCCGGATTTTTTATATTTTGGGCTTCGTCTACAATAATTACGCCCCAGTTGTGTTTTTTAAGTTCCTCAACATCAATCCGCATAATTGCATACGTTGTCATTATTACATCATGCTTAACATCAAGTTTTCTTTCAGTACCGTGATATACGACTGCATCAAGATTAGGAGCAAACATTTGAAGCTCTTTCATCCAGTTACCCATAAGAGTTGTAGGACAAATTACAAGAACTGGTTTTGTCAATGTACCTTCTTCTTTCATTTTAAGAATTAAACTTATAACCTGAATTGTTTTTCCCAGCCCCATATCATCAGCCATACAAGCGCCGAAACCTTTTGATATATTTGTCCATAACCATTTCAAACCAATTTGCTGATAAGGTCTCAATTCACCCTGCAAAGTCTGCGGAACAGTAACTTCAACAGGTTTGGTAAAATCTTTTATAACTCTTGCAAAGGCATCATCATAATCAAAATCGTATTCATCAATCTGGCCTGACATAGCCGCATGAATTAACTCCATTCTGGACATTGATTTTAAGTTAGCTTTTGCAACCTGTTCAAATATTTTTTTGCTTTCTTCTTTATCAACCAGTACGTATTTGTTTTTATATTTGATTAAACCTGTACTGTTTTCAACAAGTTTGTTAAATTCTTCCAGAGAAATCTTGTCATTTCCGATTGCAATTTCATAAGAAAAATCAAGAATATCATCAAGAGAAATCTTAGCAGAAGAATTGCTGTTAAATATATCAGCTAAATCAGATGAACGCGAAGCCTTAACTTTTGCATTGATAGAAGCTCTCGGAACAACGACATTCACAAGTTCATCAGGCAAAATAACATCAATCTGGGCTTTTTGAAGATAATATGCTGTTTGGGTAATAATTTTATAAACTTCGTTTAAGTTTAAATCAAGTGCGAGTTTTTCTTCATCTTCAAACAAATCTTCAAGTTCCGGCATATATCGAATTGCATAATTCAATTGTTTTTCAACAATTCTTGCAATGTCTGATGAATTAGCGCCAAAGACTTTTTCTTCAGTATACAGTTCATCAATCAAGACGCTTTCATCTGTTTTTCTGTTTTTAATATGAACTTTCAGCCTGAATAACTCGTCTTCAATTCTTTCAATTTTAAAGAAAGGAATTACATCGTATTTACCGAGATAAAGCTCATCAAACCACTGTGCAAAACTTTCTGCTATATCCAGACCTTTCATAACAGAACGCTGTTCTAAATCTTTTATCAGGTAAGTTCCGGATTTAACATCTTTAAAACGGTAAGCTTTTATACCTAAAAATTTATAAATAACATAATTAAGATAATTATAAATAAACTCATATACGAAATTTTTAGGCTTTTCGCCTTTAATAAATAAATCCTCGGGAATATTTTCCTCAAACTGGTTCACAATACGAGCTAATTGCTGGTTTGAAATAATCGGCTCATAAACAATTCTGAACATTTGCCCGCTTGGTGTCCGTTTGACAGTAGGTATAAAGTATAATTTTTCAATTAACTTCATAACAAAATAAGTCAATTTGTTCATATAAATGAAAGTTGGAGTCAATGCTTCCAAATCAACAATATTACCAAACCCGCCAAAGTAATCAAGAACAATGTCAAGCGCCATAGCATAGCCTACATCTTTACCGAGCACCTGAGAATTAAATCTGAAAAGCGAACCTTTAGACTTTAGATAATATTGAAAATTATTTGTCGGCGTAACGAAAAAGGATAACTTGTCTTTTTCATTTACGAGATAAAAATTTGTATTTCTTGCCGGAGTGTAAGGGCTTAAGAATACACCTTCAAACTCATCTTCGACAATCTGATATATCATGCTGAGTGTATAACGGAAGTCTTTATTTTTAAAGCCTTCCGGATTTTCGCTTAAATTAAAAAATAATTCATCAACATTATTCTTTTTAAAAGAAAAATCTATATCCCAGTTCTTAATATCAGTCATAAATTCCTTACTATTTTATCAACGAATCACAAGTCATTTCTTTTGGTTTTTCAATTCCAAGCAATTGAAGAACAGTAGGCGCTATATTACAAAGAGCGCCGTCTCCCTGCTTTAATTTTACGCCCGCAGGAGCATTAATCAAAACAAACGGAACTTCATTTGTCGTGTGAGCAGTTTGAGGCTTTCCGGTTTCTTCATTAACCATAACTTCAGAGTTGCCATGGTCAGCTGTCAAAAGCATAATGACATCATGTTTTTTGCAGGCATCTGCAATTTTTCCGACACATTCATCAACAACATGGCAAGCTTTAGTTGCTGCTTCAAGAACACCTGTATGACCAACCATATCAGGATTTGCAAAATTAACAAGTATAAAACCGTATTGAGGGTCATCAATCGCTTTTAACACATTTTCGCAAACTTCGGGTGCACTCATCTCCGGCTGCATATCATAAGTAGCAACCTTAGGAGATGCAACCAGCACGCGGGTTTCGTGAGGCTGAGGCTCATCTATACCGCCGTTAAAGAAAAATGTAACGTGTGCATATTTTTCTGTTTCGGCTGTTCTAAATTGTTTGATGCCGTTAGCTTCCAGAACATCACCCAAGATATTTACCAAATGTTCTTTAGGGAACGCTACAGGGAAAGTAAAGTCTTCATTGTAGCTTGTCATTGTAACATAGCAGATATTTTTCAAAACTTTTTTTCTGTCAAAGCCGTCAAAGTCTGCAAAATTAAGTGCTTTAGAAATTTCACGCGCCCTGTCTGGTCTATAATTAAAGAATATAATTGAATCATTATCGTGAATTCTGGATTCTTCTCCGCCGATAACCGTCGGTAATACAAATTCATCATTATCACCGCGTTCGTAAGAAAGTTTTACGCCTTCGCAAGCAGAAGAAGCGTGTTCGCCCTCGCCAAGCAATAATGCATTGTAACCTTTTTCAACTCTGTCCCAGCGGTTATCCCTGTCCATAATATAATAACGCCCGATAATAGTTGCTACAGGCGGCAAACCGTATTTTTTAAGCTCATCTTCAACAGGCTGGATAAAATTGCAGGCACTTTGCGGAGGAGTATCACGTCCGTCCAAAAATGCGTGAACATAAACTTTTTTCAATCCGTTATCAGCAGCAAGTTTAATCAAAGCCATAACATGTTCAAGAGATGAGTGAACACCGCCGGTTGATACAAGACCGAAAATATGCAAAGCTGAATTATTTTTCTTTGCATGTTCAACAGCCATTAAAAATCTTTCATTCTTAAAGAAAGATCCGTCTTTTATAGCATTGTTAATTCTGGATAAATCCTGATAAACAATTCTTCCTGCACCTAAATTTAAGTGACCTACTTCGCTGTTGCCCATTTGCCCAGCAGGCAGACCAACATATTCGCCGTCTGCGTGAAGTTTCATAAATTGTTCTTCTTTTTCTAATTTATCAACATGAACAGGGTTCGCTAATTTGGTTGCATCGTATTTTGCAGAACCTTTTGAAATGCCCCATCCATCCATAATACATAACAATACTCTTTTAGACATTATTATATCCCCTCTTATATTTCGTACTATGAACAGATTTTATCAGGAACAGAAAAAAAATTCAAGACTAAAAAGCCGAACATAAGTTCGGCTTAAAAGTTTATTAATCTATACCGCCGGAATGCGAACCATCACGCCCGCAAGACCAATAGGAGTCTAATGACGTGTCTTTATCACAACTCCATTTATCAGCACAAGTAAAGCCAACATGTAAATCGTCATTCCAGGTACAATTTTTGTATGAAGTCCAATTGCCTGAAACACCGCTGAAAGAAGTATAATTTTCATCATCCCAAACAAAGGTACCGGTTCCAAACCAAACATCTATAGCATCAGGTAATGGAGGAGCTTGAATATTATTTATAGATATATCTCCAAACTTTTTAATATCTTTTTCAAGCGAATTAGGGTTTCTTGTACCATTCACATCATACAACATAGCTACACAAGATGTGACTTTACTTGTGATATTGGTATACGGGTCCACAGCAACACAATTTTTATCATAAGTAATTAACGCAGAAACACCGCTGTCAAACATTAAGCCTAATACATTGGTTCCCCACTCAGATAATCCCAATTTAGCACTTGTTTTTAAATCTGCAACCTCATATTCATCTCCGTCAAATTCAAATTTTTCACCAAAACATGATGTTAAATCATCTTTATCACAAATTTTTCCGATTTTCATATTTTTAGAAAATTCATTAACAAACTCTTCTGTAGTTGAAAATCCTGCTATTTGCTGATTAACATTCATAACCCGCATTGTTTCTTCAAACCTGTTACGGAAAACTTTATTTGCAGAATCCCAGCTCTTTTCATTGATGTTTGAAACAAGCGTTGGTATTGTAAGTGCTGCAACAACACCGATAATTGCTAAAGTGATTAACACTTCAGCTAACGTAACCCCCTTGCTGTTACTACTTAGAGGAGATGCCCCCCCCC
>CANUDF010000014.1 GCA_947857085.1 Candidatus Gastranaerophilales bacterium
TTAAAAAACTTGATACAGAACACAATGCTCTGCAAACTGAATATGAATCTGTTAAAAGTGTTATTGACAAAAACGTTGAAAGGTCTTTCAAAGCATTTTCATAATAAAAAACGACACCAGATGGTGTCGTTTTTTATGTAAAACTTGAATAAACTTATATTGAAAAAGTCTCCGGATTTAAATCCAATTCAATAGGATACTCGTCAACAATTTCCA
This sequence comes from Candidatus Gastranaerophilales bacterium, assembly GCA_947857085.1. Taxonomy (GTDB): domain Bacteria; phylum Cyanobacteriota; class Vampirovibrionia; order Gastranaerophilales; family Gastranaerophilaceae; genus SIG32. The sequence goes on from CANUDF010000014.1 coordinate 217, forward strand.
AATCAAGCTTATCTTCCACGCGTGTTACAACAGGTGCCGGTGCGGCTTTCGGCGCAGCAGTTTTTGGTTTAACAGCATTTGTCATAACAGGATCCGGATTTGCTTTTAATCTGTTGTAATCAGACATAATCTTTGCTATAAATCTTTTTGTTTCTGCATATGGGGGAACTTTGTTATTATATCTTTTTACATTCCCCGGTCCTGCATTATATGCAGCCAGCGCCAGTTCCATTGAACCAAACATTTTGTACATGTTTTTGTAATACATAATACCGCCGCGGATATTATCATTTAAAGAATAGGCATTTAATCCCATTCTTTTTGCAGTTGACGGCATTAACTGAAATACCCCGACTGCCCCGTGAGCACTTCTGGCTTCATGTCTAAAGCCGGACTCAGCTCTTGCGATACTTAAAGCTATTGCCGGATCAACTCCCATCTCAATAGAGTGTTTTACTATCGTTGCTTTAATTGAATTTACGTCAGATGCCATTACTTGAGAACATGACATAAATACTATCGCAATAGTAAATAGTAATAATTTTTTCAAAATGTAATCCTCTGGTTGTAAATTGAAATCCTCCAAGCCTCGTTTAAACGTTTGTGTTTTTGTTTAAATTATAACTCTTTGGAATAATCTTTATATAAATATCGTAATACAAAAATTTAAAAATTCAAGTACAAGTTTAAAAACAGGCAAAAGAAAAACAGCCAAAATTCTTACCGTACAAGCATTTTAGAAACTTAACATTTAGTGTAAAAAGTACTATAATATTTATTATTTTCAATAAATATCTTTTATGATAAAATAAATTTTGTAATATAAAATTAAATGAGGTATAAAATGGATAAAAGAAATTTAGCAACAATCGGTGTATTTGGCGGTTCAGGTTTTTACAAGTTTTTGGAAGATATAGAAGAAATAAGAGTAGAAACACCGTATGGGATGCCCAGTGATAATATATTCTTAGGGAAAATAGGCCAGCATAAAGTTGCATTTATGCCAAGACACGGCCGTAATCACACTATATTACCTCATCTAATAAACTACAGAGCAAATGTATGGGCAATGAAATCAATAGGCTGTGAAAGAGTTATTTCACCATGTGCTGCCGGCAGTTTGCAAAAAGAAGTTAAACCTGGTGATTTTGTCATATGCGACCAATTTGTAGATTGGACAGACGGAAGAAAATCTACATTCTTTGAAGGTCCGATTGTTACACACCCGTCTGCAGCAGATCCGTATTGTCCTGAACTTAGAAAACTGGCTATTGAAGAAGGTAAAAAATTAGGTATTAATATTCATGAAACAGGAACTGTTGTTGTTATTAACGGACCGAGATTTTCAACTAAAGCAGAATCAAAATTCTTTACAAGCCAAGGATGGCAGGTAATTAATATGTCGGCATTCCCGGAAGCATATCTTGTTAAAGAAATGGATATGTGTCCTTTAAATATATCTTTGATTACTGATTATGATGCAGGTCTGGTCGGCGATGTACCTCCGGTTTCTCACCACGCTGTTATTGAAGTATTTAACAACAACGTTGCTAATCTTAAAACTTTATTATTTAATATGATTGAAAATATTCCTGCAGAACGAAACCACTGCGAATGTGCATTAACCAAAAAACATTCTCAATTATAAGAAAGGAAAGGTATGTCAGGATTAATATACGGCATAAATAACATTTTTAATTTATATTTCTTTTTAATTATATTAAGAATATTCTTAAGCTGGATTCCAAGCCTTCGCTGGGAAAACCAGCCCTGGAGAACACTGAGAGAAATTACCGACATATATCTTAATCTTTTTAGAAGGTGGATTCCACCTTTCGGCGGCCTTGATTTTTCTCCTATTGTAGCATTGATTGTTTTACAATTATTACAAAATCTTATTATTTATATTTTGCTAAAGCTTTAAATTAAATAATAAAAATTTTTAAGGGATATAAGTTAGTTATGAAAATTATAATTTTTGGAGCAACAGAAATCGGATGTTTATTAGCAACTGAATTTTTTGAAGACCACGATATAACAATTATAGATAAAGAAGAAAATCGCACAGATGAATTTAATAAACTTGATATAAGTTTTGTGCAGGGTAATGCTTCTGATACAGAAGTGTTAAAGCAGGCGGATATAAAAAATGCCGATGTATTTATTGCCTGTACTGCAACAGATGAAGCAAATATTGTTGCATGCCTTGCCGCAAAAAAAATAAGCGGAATACGTACAATTTGTTTTGTCAACAAAGAAGAATATAAAAATGCATTAACTTCAAACAGTTGTGATGAATATTTTTGCGAATTCTTTATTGATTATATTATTTGGCCAGAAGAATTACTAACTCAGGATATTTTTCGGATTGTTACTGTTGCACATGCGCTTGATGTTGAAAATTTTGCCGACGGTCAAGCCAGATTACTTGAATACAAAGTTAAAGCAGATTTATCCATAGTTAATAAAAGAATTAAAGATATAGGCTTTACTAAAGATACTATTATAGTCGGTCTTACAAGAGATTGTCAATTGTTTATACCTAACGGAGAAACTATTATAAAAGAAGATGACAAGCTTATATTTATGGGTACACCGCATGCTCTGGACATTCTTGCAGGAACATTTTTCCATGAAAAAGAACAGGTAAAATCAGCAGCAATTATTGGCGGCGGAACAGTTGGGGCTATGCTCGCCAAAAATCTTAATGACTTAAAAATTAAAACTAAAATAATTGAAAAAAATTATGAACGCTGTCAATATTTGTCTAAGATATTAGAAAAGACATTAATTATACATGGAGACGGAACAAACCTCAAAATTCTTGATGAGGAAGAAATCGGTTCCAGTGACATCGTGATAAGTGTTACAAATAACGATGAACGAAATCTTTTGTGTTCGCTGTTGTCAAAACAGCTTGGTGTTAAACGGGTAATAGCCAGAGTATCAAAAGTTTTAAATATTCCTTTATTCGAAAAAGTAGGTATTGATGTTGCAATTTCACCAAAAAATTCTGCAATCAATGAAGTAAAAAATGATTTGGAAGAAAATGATGTTGATATACTGGCAACAGTAGAACAAGGGCAGGGTGAAGTTCTTGAAATAGTTGTTAAAGAAGAATTTAATAACAAAAGAATTATGGATTTTATATTTCCAAAAAGAGCTATTATCGGAGCTATTCACAGGAAAAATTTTGTAATTATTCCAAACGGTGACACTCCGGTTAAAACTGATGATGTTTTAATAACTTTCACAAAAGCTGATGATGCAGAAAAAATTAAGGAATACTTTAAGGTAGGCTGATGCGTTTAAATTATTTATCTTATGCAATCGGATTAGTAATGATATATGTAGGACTTATGCTTTTGGTCCCTGTTGTAGTAGCGCTGTATTATAGAGATTTTTATTCAATTATACCATTTTTAAGTGCCGGTATACTATCTACAATATTGGGGTTTGGGCTTAGAAAATATACACCTGCAGCTTCCCGAATTGAAAACTTGAATGACATAAAAAAATCCGAAGCTTTATTCATTGTTGCATTATCCTGGTTAATTTTCGGCATTATTGCAGCAATACCATACCTTTATTACGGATTTTCACCCGTAAATGCATTATTTGAATCAGTTTCCGGAATAACAACAACCGGAGCAACAATATTAACAAACTTTAACTATCCTAAAGCAATGTTTTTCTGGCGCTCTTTCACACAATGGCTGGGAGGTATGGGTATAATAGTTTTATTTATAGCCGTATTGCCGCAATTTGCTGTTGCCGGACGTCAAATGTTTTTTGCGGAGGCACCAGGTCCTACGGAGGATAAACTTTCACCGAGAATTCGTAATACAGCGTCTGCTCTATGGGGAATATATTTAGGATTAACAGTTCTTGCGGCAGTTTTATTGTCTTTTGCCGGAATGCCTAAATTTGATGCTATTTGCAATGCAATGTCAACACTTGCCGCCGGAGGATTTTCTCCAAATCCGCAAAGCACTATGGGATATCATTCTGATTTGATAACCTGGATAATAGCTGTATTTATGTATTTTGCAGGTGTAAGTTTCATATTACAGCTTAAGGCTTTTAAACAAAAAAATCCTTTTATTCTGTTTAAAAGTGAAGAATTCAGATACTATACATTTTCAATATTAATCTTATCAAGTCTTATTGCTTTTGTATTGTATTTTAACAACGAATACAGTGCGTTTGACGCAATTACCTCAGCACTATATCAGGTTACAAGCTTGAGCACATCAACAGGAAGCGCAAGTGTTGATTATTATCACTGGAGTTTTTCGGCAAAACTTTTGCTTTTTGTCGCAATGTTTACAGGCTCTTGCGCCGGTTCTGCCGGCGGCGGTATAAAAATGACGAGGTGGATTCTGGTTTTCAAATCTATGAAAACTGAAATTTTTAGAATATTACATCCAAATGCTATAACAAATATTAAAATTGACAATACAATTGTCCCGCCTGATGTACTCAGACAAATTATTGTTTTTATCTTTTTCTACTTTTTTATTTTTGGTTTAAGTGCAATACTTGTGTCTTTAATTGAACAAAATGCAGTAATAGGGATTACAGGCTCAATAACTACACTGGGAGATACAGGTCCGGGATTTGGGGCAATAATTGGTCCAATGGGAAACTTTAACGGACTGAATATATGGTCAAAAATTATCTTTATATTTAATATGCTGGTGGGTCGTCTGGAATTAATCCCGTTTTTAGTTTTATTTCAGCATGATTTCTGGACAATCAAGCAAAATTAATTTGAATAAATGATTAAAATGAACAAAAAATATGTTTAAATCGTTATAAAGATGAATAGCAATTTTTGAGGTTCAGCAATTTTGCATTTTAATATAAAAAAGTTTATTTTACTGGCTTTGTCATTTTTATTAATGACAAATACTTCCGTATACGCTATTCAAGAAGTCAAAATTGAAAAAGACAGCATTGTTTCTTTAAATGAATGTATAAAAATCGCCCTTGAAAACAGTCCGGTTATAAAAAAATACAGGTATAATTACGGAATTTCAAAAAGCAATGTAGGAATAGCAAAAGCTGCTTATTTTCCGACAATTGGTATTGGAACCGGATATAATGTTAACGAAGTATCCTCATCAAGCCGTTTGCGAAGTGCTTATAATTCAAACACTTACAGCGTAGAAGCCTCACTAAACCAGCTTATATGGAACTTTGGCAAAACGAATGCAAATATTAGGATGCAAAAATTTAATATGATAACCGCATTATTCAACTTTGATGACAGTGTTCTGGACACTATTTTTGAAGTTAAAACAAATTATTACGGTGTTTTAGCAGCAAAAGCGGCTGTTGATATTAACAGAGCAAATGTGCAGATTAACGAACGCAACTACCAAAGAACAAAAGCTTATTTTGAAGAAGGAATAAAATCTAAAATAGACCTTGTTAATGCAGAAGTAAATCTAAGCGATTCAAAAGTGACACTTGTTGATGCAGAAAAAGCTTACAAAAATGCAATGGTTAAACTTAATAATTCAATGTATATTGCATTTACTCCAGATTATGAAATTGAACCTACAGAAACTTTTAACTTTAATGAAAGCACATACTCAATTGATTTGGCAGAGTTAGATAAAAAAAATGATTTGAGTGTACTTCCTGAAGACGTTTCTAATGCTATGCTGACATCTAAAGTTGAAAAAATGGATGTTTTAACGGACTATAAATTTCAAGAATTTCCCTACACTTTTGAAAAATCAGTGGAACTTGCCTATAAAAACAGACCTGATTTAAAAGCTTATGATGCAACTTTAAAAGCAATGAAAGAGAATCTGCTTTATATTAAACGCGAATATTATCCCGAAATAAGCGCAAAAGCAGGCTATGGTTTCCGCGACATAAATTCAACAAACTCATTTAATGTTGGGATAAATTTATCAAGCAGTGTTAATATTTTGAGTAAAAAGCATGAAATTGACAGCGGAAAACTTCAGGTAGCACTGGCTGAGAATGAAATAGACTTACTGAAACAAAACGTATATTTTGAAGTACAAAATGCATATGTAAACATGATAGAATTAGAAAAACAAGTTCCGCTGCTGGCAGTAAAAGTCCGGCAGACACTTGAAAATTTTGAACTTGCAGACGGCAGATATGCCGTAGGTCTAGGTGATTTTATTGAATTGCAGGATGCAAAAGTTCAATACAACAATGCTCAGCATAATTATGTGGAAACAATTTATAACTATAATGTAGCACGCGCCACTCTGGAAAAGGCAATGGCACTGCCGCAGGAAATAACAATAACCATTGAGGATGTGAAATAATGAAAATAAAGAAAAGATATTTAATCTCTGTTATAGCTGCCACTTTAGCAATCATAGTCCTGTTTATTATTAATAATCAAACAAACGGCGTCAAATATGAAACAAAAAAAATCAAGCGCTGCACTATAACAGAGGTAGTAGAAGCTTCCGGAACAATAAATCCTGTAAATACTGTTTCTGTCGGTTCTACAGTATCAGGTCTTATAAAAGAAATTTATGTAGACTTCAACTCTGAAGTTAAAAAAGGACAGATATTAGCCCAGATTGACCCTGCAAACTTTCAAGCATCAGTAGATCAGGCAACTGCTCAGATAAACAATGCCGAGGCCAACCTTGCAAAGCTTAATGCCGTGACGGAAATGTCAAGAAAAACATACGTAAGATACAAAAACCTTTATGCAAAAAATTTCATTGCAAAAAGTGAACTTGATCAGGCTGAAAGTGATTACCTGTCAAATATAGCACAGGTAGGTGCCGCAAAAGCACAGATTGCACAGGCAAGAGCAACATACAATACGGCAATGACAAACCTCGGTTATACAAAAATTATTGCACCTGTAGACGGTACAATAATTTCACGTGAAATCGACCTCGGGCAGCCGGTTGCTGCAAGTTTTCAGGCTCCTGAATTATTCACGATAGCTCAGGATTTAACCAAAATGCAGATTGAAGTTAATGTCTCAGAGGCAGACATAGGTAAAGTAAAAGTAGGGCAGGAAGTAACTTACACTCTCGACGGATACCCTGACAGTACATTTTCCGGAAAAGTTACACAGGTAAGGATTTCCCCAACAACTGTATCAAATGTAGTTACCTACGTTGTCATTGTTGATGTTAATAATGAAGATTTAAAACTTATCCCCGGGATGACTGCAAATGTTTCAATAATAACAGATAAAAGCGAAAACGTTCTGTGTGCCCCGAATGTAGCATTAAAAGTTACTCCGGAAACTGACGGACAAAAATACAAAAACCAGGGCATCTGGATTTTAAGAAAAAATAAACCAGTCCGAATTGAGATAGAACAGGGGGCAAGTGACGACTCTAAATTTGAAGTCATATCAAAACAAATTAATGAAGGCGACTTGGTATTGACCGGCACAAGCAGTTCAAAATCCAAATCTCAAAATAGAAGACGCAAAGGTCCGGGAATGTTCTAATGGCACTAATAGAAGTAAAAAATGCAATAAAAACATATCAGACTGGTGACGACAGTTTCAATGCGATGAACAATGTCTCTCTAAGCATTGAAAAAGGTGAATTTGTCGCCATAATGGGGGCATCAGGTTCCGGCAAATCCACTTTTATGAATATGCTTGGAACATTAGATAAACCCAACAGCGGAAGTTATTATCTTGATGGAGTTGACATGCTATCATTAGACTCTAATGAACTTGCTGAAGTTAGAAATGTAAAAATGGGATTTGTATTTCAGGGGTTTAATCTAATTTCAAGAACTACAGCACTTGAAAATGTTGAACTTCCAATGATTTACAAAGGAATCCCCGAAGAAGAACGAAAAATTAGAGCCAAAGAAGCATTGAAAATTGTTGGCCTCGAAAATAGAGAAGACCATATGCCAAACCAGATGTCCGGCGGCCAGCAGCAGCGTGTTGCAATTGCAAGAGCAATAGTAAACGACCCGCCGTTAATTCTCGCTGATGAGCCTACGGGTAATCTTGATACAAAAACAAGTATAGAAGTAATGGAATTCTTTGTTAAATTAAACGAAAAAATGGGCAAAACAATTGTATTAGTTACACACGAACCTGATATTGCAGAATACTGCAAACGTGTTGTGCGTTTCAAAGACGGTAACATTATTTCTGATGAGGTTAAAAAATGATAGATTTTAAATCAACTTTAAAAATGGCGATTGTATCTTTAAAAATAAATAAAATGCGCTCTATTTTAACCAGCTTAGGTATAATTATAGGTGTAAGTGCCGTCATTATTATGCTTGCAGTGGGTTCAGGTGCAAGCAGGAAAATTGCAAAAGATATGGAATCAATGGGCAGTAATCTTTTAATGATACGCTCTGCTTCTGCAACATCAGGCGGGGTTCGTATGGGATACGGGACAAAACCTTCGCTTACCTTGAAAGATTCTGAAGCCATTGAAAAAAACTGCAGAGGAATTCTTGCCGTAGCCCCCTACTCATCAGAGACACAGCAATTAACTTTCGGAAACCAGAACTGGTCTACAACAGTCGGCGGAACAACTGCACCGTATCTTTTTATAAGAAATTATGAAATTGAAATGGGAAGAAATTTTATACCTGAAGATATAAAAAATAATACAAAAGTCGCGATAATTGGAAGTACCATAGCAACAGAACTTTTCGGAGATATGAATCCAATAAATAAAACAATGCGTATCGGTAATGTTCCTTTTAAAATAATCGGTCTGCTAAAAACAAAAGGACAAAGCGGTATGGGTATGGATCAGGATGATTTAGTCTTTATCCCTATAACAACCGCACAAAAAAAGGTTTTTGGTACAGATTTTCCCGGTACAGTAAAAATGATACATGTCAAAGCGCAGAATGCAGAAATCTTGAACACTACAGAAAGTGATATAACCGACCTTTTGCAAAACCGCCACCATATAGGAAAAAACCAGGAAGATGATTTTGAAATAAGAAATTTGGCAGAAATGCAGGAAACTATAAAATCTTCCGCCAAAACAATGGCAATACTTTTAGGTGCAATTGCTTCTGTTTCACTCCTTGTAGGCGGTATAGGAATTATGAATATTATGCTTGTTTCTGTTACTGAAAGAACAAAAGAAATAGGTATAAGAATGGCTATAGGTGCAAAGGCCTCAGATATTAGAGTACAGTTTCTTATTGAATCATTTCTTCTTTCAATCATAGGAGGTGTAATTGGTGTATTGATAGGCGTTTTGGGTGCTAAAATAGTAGAATTGACAGATGCTATGACGGTAGCTATCTCCAGCGGTTCAATTATTCTATCATTAGGATTTTCAGGGGCTATTGGAGTATTATTCGGGTATTATCCGGCATATAAAGCATCTTTGCTGAACCCTATTGATGCACTAAGATATGAATAAAATTAATTTTAAAAAATCCGACGGATGGGTAATTTTATTTGTTTAATTATATAGATAAAATTTTGATATAAATCATTTAACAACTGTACTAAAATTTTTTTCATCATAGGCCTTATGTTAAGAATTGTATCGTTATGATATCTCATACGATATGATAATATACTATAACATTCTAATTGTCAACATATGTTATACAACAAATATAATATTAATTATGATAAAGATTAAATTAAGAGAAATCATGTGGGATAAAGATATATCTGCTGCCGAAATAAACAGAGCAACCGGACTAAATAAAGCAAACTTATCTAAAATTTCAAGAAATAAACATACAAACTTAAGTCTGAACACTATTAATACATTGTGTAATTATTTAGGTTGCAGTTTAACAGATTTAGTTGAATACACACCGGATTAAAGTACTTCTAAAAGCGCGATTTTCATTGCATCAGTATTTGGGGTATGACCTGTCCAAATTTCTTCAGCCGCTGCAGCTTGTCCTATAAACATATCTACTCCGTTTACGGTTTTATAACCAAGCTCCTTAGCTAGTTTAAGCAAAACGGTATTTTTAGGGTTGTAAATAACATCATAAACTAAAGCTCCCTGCGGCAGAGTTGCAAGCTGGGGCTTTTCTACCGGTGTCATATCAGCTGAGCGGCCTAACATTCCGATAGGTGTAGTATTTACCAAAATATCCAACATAGATAAGTCTCGTATAAATTCTATTTGGTATGCATCAAACTGAACTTTCGGGAAAAGCCTGCGCATATAATTTAATAAATCTAAGGAGTTAGGAATATTTCTCGTATAAAAACGGATTTCTTTTACACCTGCATCAGCTAATGCAACGGAAGCTGCATGAGCGGCACCGCCGGTTCCCAAAATACCTGCAGTTTTGCCGCTTAATTTAAAATCTTGAGGAATAGCACGTTTGAATCCTATTACATCTGTATTATATCCTTTCATTGTTCTGTCGGGATTTATAATAACCGTATTAATAGCGCTGGCAATATCTGCATATTTATCCACTTCATCCACAAACAATGCAACAGGCAGTTTTAAAGGAATTGTAACATTGAAACCTTTATAGTTGTTGTTTTTCAAATACTTAATTCTTTCTACCAAATTCTCCGGCTCAGTTTCTAAAGTCTCGTATTGAGCGTCTATACCCAGACTTTTAAATCCTGCTTTATGAATGATTGAAGATAAAGAATGTCCTAAAGGATAGCCGATAACACAAAATTTATTTTCACGTCTGTCAATAACAGAAGTTTGTTCTTCGGCTTTATCCGGCTGAAAAAAGGTCTCACTATTACTATAAAAATCCGGCTTTGATTCAGGTTGTGAATATTTATTAGGTTCAACAGCTTGAGACGACAGCGTTTCTTTTTTTTTGCCGCGTAATTCTTCAACTGAAACTCCTAACTTTTTAGCTTTTTTTTGCAAATACCTTTCATAAAGATCTTTATTCAGCATCTTCAACAACCTCTTCAACAACCTCTTTTTTATAACCGCATTTTAGATTTGAACAAACAATTGTTGTTCCTTTTTTCAAAACTTTTTTAACTAATAATGAGTTACATTCTGGACAAACTTCACCTGTTGGTTCATTCCACAGAACAAAGTCGCAGTCAGGATATTTGTTACAGCCAAAAAATACAGTTCCGCGTTTTGATTTACGTTCAACAATCTCGCCGCTGCCGCATTTCGGGCATTTTACACCAGTTGACTTTCTGTAAGGTTTTCTGTGTTTGCAGGTTTCATTTGTACATTCCATATATTTTCCATAAGGTCCCGTTTTAAATATCATATCAGAGCCGCATTTTTCACATTTTTCCTGACATATTTCTTCCTGCTTTTCTTCTGAATTTTCGTCATTTTGTTCGGAAAGAACATTCATTGACATAACTGTTTTACAATCAGGGTAACCTGAACAGCCAAGGAATTGTGTACCAAATTTGCTTGTTCTTACAACCATAAGCTTACCGCAGTTCGGACATTTAACGTTTGTTTCTATATTAATTTTTTGAGCAGTTTTCATAACTGTATTTACTTCTTCCATAAACGGATCGTAAAATTCTTTTAAGACTTTGTTCCAAACAGCTTTTTTATCAGCGATTTTATCAAGTTTTTCTTCCATGCCGGCAGTGAATTTATAGTCCATAATATCAGAAAATTGTGTTACTAACTGCTTTGACACAGCCCTGCCTAAAATTGTCGGGTGGAGTGCTTTTTCTTTTTTCTCAACATATTTTCTGGTCTGTATAACCGTAATAATAGTTGCATATGTGGACGGACGACCTATTCCGTATTCTTCTAACGCTTTTACAAGAGAAGCTTCATTATAACGCGGAGGCGGCTGCGTAAAGTGCTGTTTCGGATTAATCTTCTTACAATCAACCTTATCGCCTTTTTCCAAATCAGGAATTTTAGAATCTTCAGTCTTTTCCTTATCGTCTTCAGCGTCATTGTAAAGTTTCAAAAAACCGTCAAATGTAACCTTACTTGTACCGGCTTTCAGTGTATAATCTCCGGCAGTTATTTCAATTGACTTATTAGCCATTTCAGCATTTGACATCTGGGAGGACATAAATTTTTCCCATATTAATTTATACAATTTATACTGATCATTGTCCAAATACTGCTTAATGCTTTCGGGAGTCCTTTCGGGATAAGACGGTCTGATAGCTTCGTGAGCGTCCTGAACATTTTGTTTCCCTTTAACGTAAATATTAGGAGTTTCAGGATAATATTTTTCACCGTAATTATTAAGAATAAAATCTTTTGCCATTGCCATAGCATCATCAGAAATTCTTACACTATCAGTTCTCATATATGTAATCAACCCGGCCGCACCGTTCTCCAGCTCAATACCTTCGTATAGCTTTTGTGCCACCTGCATTGTTTTTTGTACGCCAAAGCCTAATTTTGAACTTGCAGCACGTTGTAAGGTTGAGGTTATAAAAGGCGCTGTCGGTTTTCGTTTTGTTGATTTATTTGTCACCTTTGAAACAATGAATTCTGCTTCTTTAAGATAATCAACAATTTTTTGGGCTTCTTCTTCATTTTTGATTGTTTTTTCAATCGGAGTATTTTTATATTTAGAAACCTCTGCTTCAAAAACTTTATCCTCTTTTGCAAGATCAGCATGAATTGACCAGTATTCCTGCGGAACGAATGCTTCAATCTCATCTTCGCGCTCGCAAATCATTCTTAAAGCCACTGACTGTACCCTGCCGGCTGAAAGATTATAATTTCCCATTTGTTTCCACAAAACAGGGCTTAATTTATAACCAACCAGCTTGTCAAGGATTTGTCTTGTCTGCTGTGCCTGAACCATATCCATGTTAATCATACGCGGATGTTCAACAGAATAGCGGACAGCCTTGGGTGTAATTTCGTTAAATTCAATTCTTTTAATTTTCTCGTCCGGAACTTTTAATATCTGGCGGACATGCCATGCTATTGCTTCCCCTTCGCGGTCAGGGTCGGAGGCAAGGTAGATGTTATCAAACTTTTGCGCTAAATCATTCAATTTTTTGACAACAGCTTTTTTACCCGGAATAATTTCAAATTTAGGCTCAAAATCCTTATCCACATCAAAGCCAAGATTATCAGTTTTCGGGTCTTTTGTCGGCAAATTTCTTATATGGCCAAAACTGGCTTCTATCTGAAACCCGTCGCCTAATATTTTTTTAATTGTTTTTGATTTTGCAGGCGACTCAACTATGACCAGTGATTTTTCTTTTTTACTTTGTTTTTTTGCTGTCTCTACCAAATTTATACCTTTTTATATCTGTCTCCGCCGACTTGTTTTATTATGCCCTTAAGCTCCATTGTTGTCAAGCCGGTCAATAAATTTTCCACATTTAACCCTGTTAGCGTAAGGAGTTCATCAACGCCTTTTTCTTCTATTTCTAATTCTTTAAAAATTTTCAGCTCATCATCTGTTAATAAGGGGAGTTCTTTTTGAACATCTTCGAATTTGATTTCCCAGTTCAAGGCATTTAAAATATCTTCAGCAGATGTAACAAGTGTTGCACCGTTTTTTAACAATTTATAAATACCTTCGGTATTAGGATTGGAAATTAGGCCGGGAATACACATTAATTCACGCCCCTGCTCAAGAGTTAAGTTTGCAGTAATCAAGGCTCCGCTTTTTAATGACGCTTCTGCAACAAGTGTTCCGTATGATAAACCTGATACTATCCTGTTTCTTTGCGGAAATCTGAATTTTAACGGTTCAAATGTCGGAAAATATTCACTGATTACAGCACCGTTTCCATTTTCAATACGTTCATATAAGTGTTTATTGCTTGCAGGATAGAAAAAGTCCAGCCCGCTTGCTATAACACCAATTGTTTTAAGATTATTTTCCAGAGCTGCCAGATGTGCCTGTGAATCTATACCTGCTGCAAGTCCAGAAACGATACAAATATCAGTATTACCCAGTTGTGAAATAATTTTATTCAATTCTTCTTTTGCACTGTAACTTGCACGTCTTGAGCCAACAACCGCAAGAGTTTTATCAAGATTGCAAGCATCAAGGTTTCCTTTATAATATATAACAGCCGGAGGATTTTCTATATTTTTCAGCATTTTAGGGTACTTGTCATCTTCCAGCGTAAGATATTGAATATTCCTTTTTGTAACTTCATCCAATACTTTATCCGGATTAACTTTATTTCGCAAAGCCGCAAATGTTTCGGCTTTCTTTATATTCAACCCGTCAATATGCATTAAAGAAGCTAGCGATGCGTTAAAAGCTTCTTCTATATCTCCGAAGTAATTATATAATCGTTGAATAAAACGACTGTCAATTTGTTCAATCGACGATAGCGCAATCCAGTATTTATTTTTCATCTCTTTTCTTCTTTATCTTTTCAACTAAAGATTTTATATTTTCAATTTCTTCTTCTGAAATATCCAGCTTAAGGTAATCGTCTAAATACTCAAGAGCATCATCGTAATCACCGCGTGCCATAAATAAAATTGCAACCTTTTTATAAGCTGGATGAAATTTATCATTTACAGTGATTGCTTTAAGGTAATTTGAAACAGCCTTGTCAATTTCGTCATTAGCTTCATAAGCCTGAGCAAGATAGTAATAGATAAATTCATTATTTTCTTTATATTCAAGAACATTTTCAAAATTTTCAACAGCCAGCTGATAATTGCCCAGTTCAAAATGAACTTTGCCCAAATCATAATACGCATCGTAATTATCCGGCTGTCTGTCCAAAATTTGTTCCAATTCGTCAATTGCCAGATCCAGTCTTGCATCTTCCATATAAAACCTTGCTAGATAGTGCGATAAGATTAACTCATCAGGCAGCTCATAAATTGCCGTATTCAAAAGCCCTATACCATGTTCAAAATCACGTTTTCTATAATATATATCCGCAAGATTTATATAAGCCTGAGGAATTTTCGGATTAAGCTCAATAGATTTGAGATAATTCTTTTCAGCCCTATCATAGTCGCCTTTATTTGCATAACATAATGCAATGTTATTATAAATTTCTGCATTATCATTTTGAGTTTCTATAATTGACGAAAAAACATCAATCGCATTATCCCAGTCGCCTTTTTTGAAAAAATCAATTGCTTTATCTAATTTTTCGTGCATATTTATATCCTATAATCCTAATGTCATGCCGGAATCCTGATTGTTTCCGGAACCTATATTTTTGATAACCGTTCTGGTATTGCCTGTAGCCTGAAAATCTTTAGGCTCAATTGTCATTCTTATTTTATCAGCATAAATAGTCCTTACTCCCTGAGTTATGCTGGAACGTCCGGTAAAATAAATTTCATTCGGTTTTCCGGTCGTTTTATCAGGATAAAATGTAATTTTGGGTCCTACGGCAAAATAATCCTGATACCAAACATGAACATTGCCGCTTGCATTGTACGTATTTTTCTTCTTGTTATATTCCTGATAAACAGATTTTAAAACAAGTTTATCCCCGCCGTCCATTGTTGCCTTTGACGTTGTGTTTCCGGTTGCCGTTAAAATTTCAGTAACAGGATCGTATACAAATTTATCCGCAAAAGACTCATTATTTTTTTCTTTTACCCTTGCATTACCAATTAAAGTAATATTTTTCAAATCACCGTTTTTGTCGGTTTTAATTGTTGCATGGTTAGAATAGGTTTCAATATCCTTATACTGGATAGTTACAGTACCATCTGCATTCATAACACCTGTATTTGTATCATATTCCTGAGTATCTGCATTAATTACGACAATAGGAGTTTTACCGTCAAAGACAATTGATTGAGTGTCACCTTCTGCTTTTATGATTTTTGTAATTAATGAGACTTTTAATATATTAGCTTTTACCTCGCGTTTTTTGTTTTTCTTAACCTCATATGCATAAGGTTTATCATAAAAAGTTGCAGTGTCCAGCTGCTGATCCTTTGTCATATTAACATCGGCAGTTTCTCCTACAACTTTCAAGTCATCAATAGAGACCTTAACATCTCCTTGAAATTTAATTTTATTTTCATTTTCTGCAAAACTTTGCGATTTTGATTCAATAACTAAATCAGATGCATTTACTGCGGCGGAAACAGTTAACAATGCTGCTGTTAATACTGTCAGTATTTTTTTCATTTTATCTCCTTAGTATCATACATTTTAGATGTTGTATTACCTTTTATCTTAAAGCTGGTAAAATCAGGACTTATCATAACTTCATCAGCAGTCGCAAGAAAATTATTATCCCGCGTAATTTTTACATTTCCGGTTGCAATAATCGGCTGCTCATTACCAGCATAACGTAACCTGTCTGCTTTTAATGTAGTTCCGTCTTCAAGCACAACAAAAGTGTCCTGATACAGTACTATAGTTTTTTTAGCCGCATTATAAGTTCCTTTGGAAGATTGAAAACTCATTGCGACTTTATTTTCTTTATAAAAATTACCTATGACATTATCCATCATTGCAACTTCATTTGTACTGTCATACGCCCCCGTTTCACCGTATAGCTCCCAGTATTTTTTTTCGTCTTTAGTTTCCGTGAGAATAATACCGTTTATTAAAGCTTCCTGACGGTCTTTATCTACAGATAACTGGCTTCTGTTAAAGTCATGAGTTATAACTCCAGCAGAAATAAATGCCCATAACATAATTGATGCAAGGACTACAAAAGCGCCTGCATATGCCTTTTTCTTCTTACTTAAATTACTCCACCAGTTCATACAAAAATTTTAACACGAAGAAACAATATAATCAATTTTAGAGGTTATCAAAAGTTAACACTAATAAAGAGCCCCAGGGGCTCTTTATTAGTAATCCATTGTCCAGCCGTTCGCTTGCAAATAAGGGATAAACCATAACGCACACCTGCTAGTCGTACCTTCACCTTCATCGGAAAGACAACTCTCCTTAAAAGATTCAAAATCTGTGTTTGTAAATGAAACAGCCTCACTAGTGTCTGAATTTACCAATAATGAATAAAAATCATAACCCGCAATATTAGGCTTATTTTTACCATTTACATCAATGCTGACCTGAACGGAATTGTTAGAACTTGTAAACGGCTTGAGGCATATAGCAGCTCCTGTATTTATAACTGCACAGGTAACTAAAGTGCCTGAAATCATAGAAGTTGCACTCATTTGTCTATTTTTTTGAATATTTAAATAATTCTCTGCCAAACAATTCTTTATAGAATTTTTGTTACTGCCGTCTTCATCAGGCTTACAAAAAAGTACGGCTTTAAAATATTTTTTTAAGAATGCTTCAACACCTTCATCTGTTGATAACGACGAATCACTTAAATCATCAACTTCTTCATCTAACATTACATTTGAAAATGCATTAAACAGCTGATTATACGCTTTTTGAATTTGCGCCACATAAACTTTCTTCTTATAATTTGAGACCAAATTTGGTAATGTCAATGTCGCCACCACACCTATAATTCCTAATGTGATTAGTGTTTCTGCAAGGGTAAATCCTTTTCTATGAGAGGAGTTTTTTAACGCCCCCCCCCTTTTCATGCCCTTTTTCATAGTAAATAACTCCTTTCTTCATTATTATTACAAATATTACTATAGCATATTTTATACCTATATGCAATTATTGCATAAAAAATAAATCTATCTTAATATTTATAGTAAATTTAAGACTTTTGTTATATAATTATTTAGAAGATTAGGGAAAATGGGGGAATATATATGTCAGTAAGATATGATGCAGGTGAAGTTATAACAGCCATGGTTACACCAATGGATGTAAAACGGGAAATTGACTATAATAAAGTTGAATCTCTGACTAAATACCTCATAAATCATGGCAGTGATGCTGTTCTTGTTGCTGGAACTACAGGAGAATCGCCTACCCTGACACACGACGAAGAAGTTGAATTAATAAGCACAGTAAAACGTGCAGCCGCAAATAACGCAAAAGTTATCGCAGGTGCAGGTTCTAATTCAACAGAAACAGCAGTTATGTCTGCAAAACTTGCACAAAAAGAAGAAGTTGATGCAATACTTTCCGTTGTACCTTATTACAATAAACCTTCACAGCGCGGTATGATTGAACATTTTTCAGCAATTGCTGAAGCTGTTGATATTCCTGTGATAATGTATAATATTCCATCCAGAACAGGCGTTACAATGCAGCCTGCAACGGCTGCTTATCTTGCAGGGAAATACGACAACATTGTTGCATTAAAACAAAGCTGTCCGGATCTGGATATGGTAAGTGAATTAAGATTACTTTGTCCGGAAGATTTTGTAATCTATTCAGGCGATGACAGTCTTACTCTTCCAATGATGTCGGTAGGAGCATACGGAGTTATTTCAGTTGCATCTCATCTCTTTGGCTCTGAAATAAAATCAATGATTAGAAATTTCAAAACAGGAGAACCTGTTGCAGCTAGAAATATGCACACAAAATTATTCCCTGTATTTAAAAAACTTTTTATGGCACCAAATCCGGTACCCGTAAAAGCGGCGCTGGCTCATAGAAATTTGATTGAAGAGTATGTGAGAAGACCGTTAGTGGAACTTTCTGATGATGAAAAAATCATATTATTTTCAGCTATTGACGGTTTCCATGCAGATTAGCCCGTATCGGCTATAATGCAAAATTTATTTTTGATAAAATAATATCAGTATAGTTATAAGAGGAAAAAACAGTGAAAAACAAAATTATTATGTTTTGGGCAATCGTACTTATTGTAATTGTATCAACAGTTATAATATTTGTAAAACCCACAAAACTGGGACTGGACTTGGTGGGCGGTTCAAGATTAATGCTTGAAGCACAAACTACCGATTCAATCGCAAAAATCACCCCTGAAGTTATGGGGCGTTTACAGTTTGCAATCGAAAACCGCGTTAACAAACTTGGTGTTGCTGAAACTGTAGTACAACAGGTTGGCGAAAAAAGACTTTTAATTGAAATTCCAAACGTTACGGATCTAAAAGAAGCAAAAGCATTCCTTGGCGAAACAGCACAATTGGAATTTAAAAAAGAAGGAAAAGATAAAGACGGCAATCAAATATGGATTTCAACCGGCTTAAGCGGACAGGATTTATCCCGTTCTTCATTAAGCACTGACCAAACAGGTCAATGGGTTGTATCTTTGGAATTTAATGACGCCGGCGCAAAAAAATTCGCAGATTTAACAAAATCTCTTGTAGGGCAGCAAATGGCGATATTCTTTGACGGTGAAATTCAATCAGCACCGGTTATCAGAGAAGCAATATACGGCGGCAAAGCTCAAATTTCAGGCGGAAATAGCGGCTTTGAATATGCAGAGGCCGAAAGAATGGTTAACCTGCTAAACGCAGGCGCCTTACCTGTTCCGGCTAAAATTGTTGAAGAAAATACAGTTGGTCCGACTCTTGGGGCAGACAGTATTGAAAAATCAAAATTTGCCGGAATTGTAGGCTTAGGTGCCGTAATGTTATTTATGATAGCATACTATAGATTACCGGGATTAATTGCAGACATTGCATTGATTATTTACAGTTTAATCCTGTTTGCATTATTCAAAACAATTCCTGTAACATTAACCCTTGCGGGTATTGCAGGTTTTATCCTGTCAATCGGCATGGCTGTTGATGCTAATATTTTGATTTTTGAAAGAACAAAAGAAGAACTTCGTGCAGGGCGTAATCTCTTTACTGCAATTAACTCAGGGTTTGACAGAGCTTTCACAAGTATCTTTGATTCAAATATGACAACAATTATCACATGTACCATTCTTTATTTACTTGGAACAAGTATTGTTAAAGGTTTTGCTTTAACTCTTGCTCTTGGTGTTATTGTATCAATGTTCAGTGCGATCACAATTACTAAAAACTTTATGCACTTAATATTCGGTACAGGTGAATTGAAATATCCTGCACTTTTCGGACTTTCTAAAGACGAAATCGGCAAGAGTTATGAAGCAACGGAAACCAAACGTGAAAAAGCTCGCTTTGGTATTTTAGACTAGGAAAGGATTGAATAAAATGTTCTCACTAAAAAAACATGTAGTACATGTAGTTAAATATAGAGTTCTATGGATGGTATTATCTGCAATACTTCTGCTTCCGGGCATTGTTGCAATGATATATTCATCAGTAACTTACCCTAATCATGCACCGATGAAAGTCGGCATTGATTATACAGGCGGTACTATTTTACAATATGGATTAAAACAGAAAATTACAAATAATGATTTGACAACAACCCGTACAAATTTAGAAAAAATAGGTGTTGAAAATCCGTACTTACAAATCCTGAACGTAAACAATACACAGCAGGAAAACACAAAAAACAATATCAATTCAATTATTTCAATAAGAACAAAATTTATTGGAGAAAGTTCTGATGATGTTGAAAACATTACAAATACATTAAATCAACAATATGAATCACCTGAGCTTATTCAGGTAAGTTCTGTTGGTCCTACAATGGGTAAAGAATTATTTAAAAATTCATTAATCGCTGTAGGTCTGGCATTTTTAGGAATATGTGTCTATCTTTCAATAAGATTCAAATTTGATTACGCACTTGCTGCATTGTTAGGTATTTTACATGACGTAGTATTTGTATGCGGTGTGTTTTCAATATTGGGGCTTTTGTATAACGTACAAATTGACGGTTTATTCATAACCGCAATCCTTACTGTAATCGGTTTCTCTGTTCACGATACAATCGTTGTTTTTGACAGGATAAGAGAAAACTTAAGATATTACTCTAAGAAAATGTCATTTGGAGAGATTGTAGACGCATCAGTAAACCAAACTTTAGCAAGAAGTATCAACACATCTTTAACAACATTGATTACTCTTGGCGCTTTATATTTCTTCGGCGGAGTTACAACAAAAGACTTTGTTCTGGCAATGATTTTAGGTATTGCAATCGGTACTTATTCAAGTATCTTCTTCTGCAGTATGCTTGTGGATTTCTGGAATGACAAAAAACAAACACAAAAATCTGCGCCGAAAGAAACTCTGGCTGTATAAAAACAATAATTAAATTAACAAAAATCCTCCTTTTCAGGAGGATTTTTTACTTGACAATTTACGAGAAATAATATTTAATAAAGAGAGAATAGGAGGATTAATATCATGAAAACGATTACTACAAAAGCGGTTCAGGCAGTCACCCCCCCCCGAGTTATACATCTGGTTTAGTTTTTAGCAGATTTAAAGGTTTTACATTAGCAGAGGTCTTGATTACCTTAGCTATTATCGGGATAGTTGCAGCATTAACCATACCAGTATTAATTAACAACTATCAAAAAAGAGAAACCATTGTTCGTTTCAAAAAAAGTTATTCTTTAATGAACCAAGCATTAAAAATGGCTCAAGTTGAAAATGGAGATATAAACACATGGTTAGACGCGGAAACATATGGAATTGAAAATTGGGGAGCAACATATATTGAACCTTATCTAAAAATTGCAAAAAAATGCACGACACATAACGAATGTGGTTACAAGAGTAAAAGCCCCTGGACCAGTGTTGACGGAACACTTGATTATTTTAATGTAACAGATACAACCCGAGTAACTTATATGTTAAATGATGGTTCTGTAATAGTAGTTAAAGCATATGATTTAGGTAGTACTCCTGATACGAATACTATTACCAAAAACATAATTATAGATTTGAATGGACCATCCGGTCCCAATGTAGTCGGTAAAGATGTTTTTTCCTTTAACAGAACTGAAAAAGGTTTGGAAGACTATTGCAGAGAACAAAGCGAGCAATACATAAAAAATAACTGTAATGCTTCTGCCGGAAGATGCTGTTCCACAAAACTTATAAAAGATGGTTGGGAAATAAAAGATGATTACCCTTGGTAAAATTTACTTTTTTACATAATGGTTTAGACGAATATACTACAATAGAGCTTTAATTGCTTCAATCATGCCGGTTTCATCGGCATGATTTTTTCCTGCTATATCAAACGCGGTTCCGTGACCCGGCGAGGTTCTTATCACATCCAGCCCGATTGTCATATTAACTGTTTTGGCTCCGGCAACTGTTTTTATCGGGATTAATCCCTGATCGTGGTAATTCGCTATAATACAATCATATTCTTGTGCTTTTATAAACAATGTATCGGCAGGCAGGGGATTTGTTATATTAATTCCATTTTCGCGCAAAACATCAACAGCAGGCTGTAAAATTTCTATTTCCTCATCACCTAAAATCCCGTCTTCGCCAGCGTGAGGATTAAGCCCGCACAAAGCAAATTTCGGCTCTGAAATTCCAAACTTTTCAATAAAAAATTTCTGTAGATTTGCAACCTTTTCTATAACAAGTTCTTTTGTAAGCACTATATCTTTTAATGCACAATGCCGTGTTAAAAGCAAAACTCTAAAATTTCCTGCAACAAAAAGCATTTCCGCAAGCTGGTTATCGTGTGCAAGATATTTTTGCAAAATTTCCGTCTGCCCGTTAAAATTATGTCCGACAAGATGCAGTGCATTTTTTGCAACAGGAGCGGTAACAATTCCTTTCCCCTTGAGTTCACAAGCTTTTTTTAATGATTGAAAGCAAAACTCACCGCAGGCTTTTGTAACATGTCCTGGCTGAACTTCTTCGTCAAAAGAGATTTCAAGAATTTCATATTCTTTGTTCAGATTTCCGTAAAAATCAAGTATTTTTCTGTTAGAAATAAGCATAACTTTATCAGACGCCAAATCAAGCTTATTAAGGGCTTTAATCGTAATTTCCGCCCCTATACCGTTCGGATCGCCTGTTGTAATAATAATTTTATCCATAAGCTTAAACAGCCTCGTGATGGTCAAAATATCTTAAAATATCAATTAAAGTATTAACACCGCCCAAATTGCCTGACTTTGTTACAATCCATTGTGCATTATGGTCTAAACACAAAGCAATTGCAGGAGAAACCTCATCAATTAACTGCAATTGAGTTGCACCTATTTCAGCACAGCATTTGTAAGAGGTTTCACCGCCTAGTGTTATAAGTATCAAATCTTTTTTCGCAACAACCTGACGGGTTAACTCTGATAAAAAGTCCGTTATAACACTTGCTAATTCAGCTTTTGTTAACTCTGCACGCAATGATTCATCCGAAAAACCGTCAAAATTCTTTATTAAATTTGAAGTATGAACTACAACAATATTGTTCTCTGCAAGATTTGAAACTACTCTGTTTACAAGTTCTTCCTTAACTCCGCCAAGTATAGTCAGTAAATCCAGACTTATAATTAATGTGTTTTCGTCAAACTCATCACTCTGCTCTAACCGCTCAATCTGGCTGGCTGTAATCTGGGTAGCGCTACCGGACACAATAAATTTCGGAAGCTCGGGTAATGATTTTTTGATAGAATCCGCATCTATATCCGGAAACCATACATTACTGAAAGCTCTTGCCGCTGCTGCCGTACCGGCAGGCAATATATTGTATTCTGACTTATTGATAGCAAGTACAAGTTGTTCAATATCTGTAGTTGAAACAGCATCTGCTATTATAAGTTTTTTACCTTCTGCTATAAGTTCATTAATTTTCCTTAAAACCGGACCAGCACCTTTCATAACAGTTGATAAGTCAATTGATGCAACAAAACTGTGAAATTCTTCAGGCAGTTGTGACTTTAACAATGTCGGAAGATGGGATTCAAATATAGGTGAATGAGGGTCTCTAGCCATTTCTGTTCTTTCTATAGGTACTCCTTTTAAAAGGTGATACCCCCCTACGGTCACTCTTCCTTCTGATGGAAATGCCGGTATTACAACTACTGCATCCCAACCGAGAACTTCTAGAATTCCCAAAGCTTCAACTGCAATATTTCCCCTTACGGTTGAATCAATTTTTTTATAAAAATAATCAGGCTTTAAAACATCAACAAACATCTGGGTTGTTTGCTTAACTTTTTCATAAGCATCGTGCGGGGTTACATTTCTTGACTCCGTAGAAATTGCCCAAGTCTGCGTTCCTGTAACATTAAGCGGTTCAACGTCATCTCTCAATAATATTTGAGTTCTGGCCCCTTTTAGATGAAACTGCAATGCTGTATCGTTTGCACCTGTTAAATCGTCAGCAATTATACCAACTACATTTGAATTAATTATCATAAAACTTCTGCGTCTCTTTTAGAACCTAATAATCTTATGTTGTTAGCTATAATCATGAAGTTTTCTCTGTCATTTCCTGTAGCTTTATCAGTCCATTTGTTTTGACCAATTCTGCCGTCAACAGCAACCTGAATACCTTTTTTAACGTATTCTCCTGCAAATTCAGCCTGCTTATCCCAAACATCAATATTAAACCAGTCGGCAACTTCAGACTTAGTTTTTGGATCCCATCGGTTTACTGCTACAGAAAAATTTGCTTTTACTTTTCCTGATTCAAAGTATCTAACCTCTGCGTCTCGTCCTACACGACCGACTATTACTACTGTATTCATTTATTACCTCTTTCTCGTTTTCTTTCATTTTACAATAAAAACGGAAATCTTGAGGCGAAAACCTTATTTATTAATTAAGAAATGTTAAACATCAAGCGGGATAAGCTTGTCTACAGTTATTCCCAGAGCCATTGCTAATTTTGCAATAACTACAAGTGAAGGACTGTATTTTTCATGTTCAACTCTAGCAAGATATTCAGGTGTTATATCCGCTTTTTCCGCAAGATATTCCTGTGAAAATTTTTTTCTTGCACGTTCTGCTCTTAAGTTTTCTGCAAAAATTTTAATAATCTTTTCTCTTTCCATATAATTATATTACTCCTTTTTTTATCTCATGCTAATGATTTATAATTGTTATGATATGATTTATACATCACCAGTAGCTGATTATAAGCATAAATTACAGCATGCAACAATAAATTAATTATATAAAACCCAATATTTTGTGCTACAATCTTAGAAGTAGAAATAGTTAGGGGGGTCCACCCCAAAATGACTTCTCTCGAATGTTATCGATTGAAGGGAAAGGACGAAAATGGAAAAAAATGAATCAACATTGGGTGTATTAAGACACTCTGCATCGCACATCATGGCACAGGCTGTGCAAAAGTTGTTTCCGCAGGCAAAGTTAGCTATAGGACCATCTACTGATACAGGCTTTTATTATGATTTTGATTTAACTGACGGGCATGCTTTTACAGAGGATGATCTCGTTAAAATTGAAGAAGAAATGAAGAATATTGTTAAACAAAATCTTACATTTGAAAAATACTATGTTGAAGATGTGGATGCAAAAATCGCAGAATTTAAAAAGGAAGGCGAAATTTATAAGGCTGAGCTCTTGGAAGAACACAGGAATGACAATCCTACTTTGTATTTAACAAAGGACAAAGACGGGAATGTATTATTTAATGATTTGTGTGCAGGCCCGCACCTTCCTAATACAAGTTATATAAAACCTAATGCGATTAAACTTTTAAAAGTTGCAGGCGCTTACTGGAGGGGCAACGAAAAGAATAAAATGCTTCAAAGGATTTATGCAACCGCATTCTGGACAAAAGAAGATTTAGCTGAATACTTAAACTTTATAGAAGAAGCTGAAAAACGCGATCACCGAAAATTAGGTTCGAAACTTGATTTATTTTCAACACGAGATGAATTAGGCGGCGGTCTTGTATTGTGGCACCCAAATCTAGCAGTAGTAAGAGAAGAAATTGAAAATTACTGGCGTACTGAACACAGAAAACGCGGTTATGTAATTGTTAATACTCCTCATATTGCAAAATCTAAATTATGGGAAATTTCAGGACACGCTGACCATTACAGAGAAAACATGTTCTTTATTCAAAAAGATGAAGACAGTGATGAACAGTTTATATTAAAACCAATGAACTGTCCGTTCCATATTTTGATTTATCAGTCAAACAGGTACTCTTACCGTTCATTGCCGTTAAGAATGGCTGAACTTGGAACTGTATACAGAAAAGAAAAATCAGGGGCTTTATCAGGCTTAACACGTGTACAAGGATTTACTCAAGATGATGCACACGTATTCTGTACTCCGGAACAGCTTGTTGATGAAATCAATGAGATTATAGATTTTGTAGCAGACACTATGGCTATTTTCAAAATGGATTTTGAGGTTGAATTATCAACAAGACCTGAAAGCTTTGTCGGAGAAATAGAAAACTGGAATCGTGCAGAAGCAGGCCTAAAAGAAGCAATGGACAGACGCGGAATGAAATATGAAATTAACGAGGGTGACGGTGCGTTTTACGGCCCGAAAATCGACTTTAAAGTAAAAGATGCTATAGGCCGGACCTGGCAATGTGCTACTATCCAGTTAGACTTCAACCTGCCTGAACGTTTTGATATAAAATATCAGGACAAAGACGGTTCGATGAAGACACCCGTAATGCTTCACCGCGTAATATTCGGATCTATGGAACGTTTCCATGGTATTTTAATCGAACATTATGCCGGAGCTTTCCCGACATGGCTTGCACCAACTCAGGTTGCAATCGTTCCTATCAGTAACGAAAAACACGTTGACTTCGCAGAAGAAGTATACAAAAAAATGCGCGCTGCAGGAATCAGAGCAAAACTTGATGACCGCTCTGAAAGTATGAATTACAAAATAAGAGAAAGCTTGCAGGATAAGAAAATTCCTTATGTTGTAGTAATCGGCGACAAAGAAATTGAAGCAAATTCTGTTGCTGTCCGTGCGCGCGGCATAGGTCAGGTGGGAACAATGAATGTAGATGAATTTATTTCTAAGATTGAAAAAGAAATTCAAACACGTTCATCTGAATCCTTTGCTAAAGACCTTGTTAAAGCTTAATAATAAAAAAATCGGAAGATAATATTATCTTCCGATTTTTTACATGATATTTTCAATAAAGTAATTTAATATATTATTTGCAATTGAAACAACTTTATTTTTTGCATTTTCATTAGTATAGATATCACTTTCTTTATACCAGTTTAAATCGTGGTTTATAGTTTTTACAGCTTCGATTTTGTAGTCATTAGCTTCTGCAGCAGAAAGCTTTGACAGGTCTTCATGGGCATATACAGGCATTCTGAACAAATCATACATACGCTCAAGTAATGTTTCACGGTCTTGATTTGATTTATATAAGTTTTTCTCATTTACATCACTAATTTCACTGAGGATTTTAATTAACTCTGCCTGATTGTTATTAGAAAGTCTTGCAAATGAGCCGAATGGTTCTGTTGCGGTTTTAAGCTCATTTTCAGCGTATTCCAAAACACCGTAACGTTCTTTTTCGTTTTTGCCGGCTAATACTTTAACAAGCTGTTTTATTAAATTTTTATCCGGCTTTTCACAGGATAATTCATCTTCGAGCAGAAGTACCTCTTGAACAACTACCGGTTTATCATCGGATTTGCTGCATTTTTTCAAGGAAGTTATCATATCCTGAATATCAGGTTCAGTAAACTTTCTGCACCTGCCGGATCTTTCTTTGCGCAGAAGCTTTATACACTCCTCTTCAATTACATCAACGCCTTTAGCTAAACCGCAAAAGTAAATATTCATACCTTTTTTATCATAAATAGAAGTATATGGCTCTTTTACAGCCGCATCATTAACCTTTTTATTGTTCTGCGGTTTTAAATAAATACTATTATAATTAGAATTTACGCTATTAACTTTCACGACTTAAACCTTTTTTAATCCAAAAATCTTCCTGCATCTCTTAAATGACAGGAAGATTTTAAATTGCCTTTTTTTACTTTAAATGTTAACTTTTATGTCGTTCGATAATAGCTTGAGCCATTTCATCCAGTTTTTGATATGTATCTTGTTTAGCTTTACCTTTAATTAAAATCGGCTCAATAATTTCTACTTTTAAATTGCAAAGCATATTGCTAAGTTTACCTATAAGGTCGCCGCCCCAGCCGTATGAACCAATGATAGAGGCATATTTTGCTTTTGGATTTAAAAGGTTAACAAGATAAGCAGCATTTGCAGCCGCAGGATGGGGAGCCGCAAGAACCATTGACGCGCCTAAAATTATTGTCTTTGCGTCAACTATCGCCATAGCTAAATCACCTAAATCATCTGAAACAATATCATGTTTGATTGTATCTATACCGGCAGAATTCAACTTGTCAGAAAGATACTTGATCATTTCTTCAACACTGCCATACATTGAAACGTAAGGTAAAACAACAAGATTTTTTGCTTCATCAGATGACCAGTCTTCATAAAGATTAAGAATAAATTCAGGATTTTTATAAATAGGGCCGTGGCTTGGCAAAATCATTGAAGGGTTTAATTCTTTCACCTGTTTTGTATACTTTTGGCACATTTTTCTAAAAGGCATCATAATTTCTGCATAATAACGTTTTGCAGCATGTTCCAGTTCTTTACTGTCATTTGCAAAGATATCGTCAAAAGTATAGTGTGCACCTAAAAAGTCGCATGTGCATAACAAATTATCTTCAACAATATATGTAAACATAGTATCAGGCCAGTGTACACCCGGGGCCATAATAAATTTTAAAGTTTTATCTCCCAGTGAAAGTTCTTCTTCATTTTTTATAACCTGAATTCTGTTTTCCGGTATTAACAGCATTTCCATGATATTATTTTTACAGAATTGATTTGTAACTATCATTGCATCCGGATACTTTTCAATAAGTTTAGGCAAGGTGCCTGTGTGGTCTTGCTCACCATGATTTGCAATAATATAATCAATATGTGTTATATTATTTTCATCTAAATTTCTAAGATACTCTTCTGATTTTGGCGGGTACATTGTATCAATCAGAGCTGTTTTTTCAGAGCCCTTAACAAGATATGAGTTATAACTCGTTCCCTGTTCAAGAGGAATAAGCTCATCAAAAATTTTTCGTTCTCTGTCATTTAATCCGCAATAAAATACGTTATTTTTGATTTCCCTAAATTTCATTTGACATCTCCTTATTTATATTTCAACAGTTTAATTACTTTCCGGTGTTTTGAAAAAGAAAACATCCTCCTTCAAGCATAAAGGACAATAATCAGGTTCTTCCCGCTGAACCAATATGGCTCCGCACACAGAACAAGTCCAATTATATGTACCGTCATTATTCGGTGTCACATCATCTTTTAGCTTGGAGATTACTTTTCTTAATCTGTCATAATGATTTTTTTCAATATTTTCTATATTTTCAAAAAGTCCGGCTATATGTTCAAGACCGTCTTCACGAGCTTGTTGAGCGAAGGTTTCATACATACCCTCTATTTCGTCCCGTTCATTTTGCAGTGCAGACTCCATGCATTCAACAAGAGACGGAAAACTACCTTTATTAAGCCATTTATACCACAATTTGGCATGTTCTTTTTCATGATTAGCAAACCTTGTAAGAAGTCTGCTGATATTATCAAATCCCTGTTTTTGAGCGATCAACGCATAAATATCATATTCAGTTCTTCGTTTTGTTTCTATTTCAAATGCTTTTAATAGATTTTTTTCTGTTTCTTTTGCCATAATTTTAAAAATTGTAACATCCTTTTTAAAAATATTATAACATAAAGGCTTTGCAGATAGCAAAGCCTCTTAAATTTATTCTAATAATTTTTAGCTTTTATAAAGAAATAAGCTTTTGGATGTTTGCACACCGGGCATAATTCCGGAGCATTTTCACCTTCAAATACATGACCGCAATTACCGCACTCCCAGGTAACAACAGAAGGTTTATTGAATACTGAATTATTTTTTACATTTTCTAATAATTTTCTGTATCGTTCTTCATGTTCCTTTTCTATTTTAGCAACCATTTCAAAAAGGATTGCGAGCTGCTCAAACCCTTCTTCTTTAGCTTCTTTTGCAAACTGTGCATACATTTCAGTCCATTCGTAATTTTCACCGTTTGCAGCATCTTCAAGGGCAGCTAAAGTATCAGGAATTTTACCGTCATGAAGAAATTTAAACCACAATTTAGCATGCTCTTTCTCATTATTAGCAGTCTCTTCAAAAATTCTGCTGATCTGGACAAACCCTTCCTTTTTAGCCTGTGAAGCATAATAAGTATATTTATTTCTGGCTTCTGATTCACCGGCAAAAGCAGTCATAAGATTTTTTTCTGTTTTTGTTCCTTTTAATTCCATACAATTTAATCCTTATTATTCTTCTGTAACTACTTCAAACATTTCTTTCGGCATAGCGCATAAAGGACATGTCCAATCATCCTCAAGTTTTTTAAAAGGTACATCACCGTTTTCTGCAGGGTCATAAATATAACCGCATACTGTACATAAATACTTTTCCATAATATTTCTCCTTTACTCTTGACAGTCTTTACACAAACCTTTGAAAACAAGTTCATGATTCGTAATTTTAAAGCCTGTTTCTTCCTCTGTATTATTTACTACATCTTTGGCAACATTACAGCTAACATCGAATACCCGCCCGCATTTTTCACAAATAAAATGATAATGCAAATGAGTATTATGGTCAAAGTGTGCTGATGTTTCAAGTCCGTCAATCTTTTTAATTATTCCGGCT
Source organism: Candidatus Gastranaerophilales bacterium (assembly GCA_947857085.1). GTDB lineage: Bacteria > Cyanobacteriota > Vampirovibrionia > Gastranaerophilales > Gastranaerophilaceae > SIG32. Next base: position 30,523 of record CANUDF010000014.1, read on the forward strand.
TCTGCAAGCTGGCTTAAATTTCTGTATAAAGTTGCCTTGCTTACTTCCGGATATTCTATCTGAATGATTGAATATAATTTTTCCGCAGTTGGATGTACAACATTTTGTTTTAATGTATCCAATACAACTTCTCTTTGTTTTGAATAATTCATAACTTAAGCCTCAACTTGATAATAATTCTCATTTTAAACTAAATTTATTAATAAGTCAATGCAGAACTATAATTATATTTTAATATAATTATAAAAAACAGGCAATTTTTATTTATGTTTTGTTTTAATAGAGTTATGAGTGTAGTAGTGCAAGAAAATAAAGCAAATCAGCATATGAAGAACAAGCCGTTTGTTGTCGGGGTAATTCCAGCTCCCAACTGGCATTATAAACCTGTATTATATTCACATACTCAAGCTACAAGAGATTTTAATAAGATTTGTGAAGACATTTATATAAAAGAAAGCAAAAATAAAGTTATTGACAAGAAAAAAACACCTGCATCTGTATTTTATACACTTGGTGCAGCAGCTTTATTCGGATTATACAAAATCGGAAAACATCTTATAAAGAAATAACCGTATAACTACTTTCCATATAATAAACTTTATAGTAAAATTAGAAAAAAGGGGATATTATGAGAAAAGTCGTTATATTTTTGTGCTTATTTATTTTGGGTAATTTTACATTTGCAGCTGATTTTGGCGTTTTTAAACTTGATAACGGTCAAACTGTAATAATTGAAGAAGTACATACAAATCCGATTGTAACAATAGACACATGGGTAAAAACAGGCTCTATTAACGAAAATTCAGGAAATAACGGAGTTTCACACTTTCTTGAGCACTTATTTTTCAAAGGAACAACAAACCACAAACCCGGAGAATTTGACAGGGTTCTTGAAGCAAAAGGGGCAATAAATAATGCGGCAACAAGCAAAGATTTTACCCATTATTATATAACAATTCCATCAAAAGATTTTGATTTAGCTCTTAATATGCATGCCGACATGCTTCAAAATCCTTTAATACCAAGGAAAGAGCTTGAAAAAGAAAGAAAAGTTGTTTTGGAAGAAATATCTAAGGATATAAATTCCCCTTCAACAAAAGTATATAACAATATGATAGAAATGCTGTATGTTAACCATCCATATAGAAGGAAAGTAATAGGTGAAAACAGTATAATAGAAAATATAACAAGAGAAGAAATTTTAAATTACTTTAATACTTATTATTCCCCCTCAAACATGGTTACAATAATCGTCGGGGATGTTGATACCGAAAAAGCTTTAAAGAAAGTAACCGAGGAATTTAACGCTGAATATAAAAAAGTTCCTGATAATACATATCCAAAAGAACAACAACTAACTACCCAGTTAAGAAAAGTTGATTACGCACAAACACAATCCGGATACATGCTGATAGGATTTCGCGGTGTAAATATAACAAATAAAGATTCATATGCATTAGATATTCTGGCCGCAATACTAGGCGACGGACGATCTTCAATACTTTATCAAAATATAAAAGATAAAAAACAACTTGCGTTCAGCATTTCATCTTCAAATGCAACATTTAAAGATGACGGCATTTTTTATATTTCAGCAAGCTTTAATCCTGAAAACTACAAAAAACTTGAGCAAAATATATTTGAAGAAATCACAAGGATACAAACAAACGGAGTAACACCCGGGCAGTTAAAACTTGCAAAAAACATAATTGAACGTGATACTTATTACGCAAGAGAATCAATAACAAATATTGCACAGGAACTTGGTTATACAGTTGTTACTACCGGCGGTACAAAGTTTTATGAAAATTATCTGGATAATATCAAAAATGTAACCCTATCCGACGTAAAAAGGGTTGCAAATAAATATCTGGGAGAAAACAAAAGTGCAGTTTCTGTAATTCTGCCTGAGCAGGCAAAAGAGGTTAAAATATCTGCAAGAAAGCCTCTTAATACAAAGGCTGAATTAATTAATAAAAATTCAGAAACTCAAAAATACAAACTATCCAACGGGGCAACATTACTTTTAACACCTAATACTGCAAATGACATAATTGCAATAAATATAATCGCAAAAGGCGGCGAGTTCATAGAAAGAATACCAGGAACAGGTAAACTTACCGCATCTTTAATGACAAAAGCTACTAAAAATTATTCTTCGAACGAACTATCTCAAATAATGGAAGATAAAGGAATAAAAATAGCTCCACAGTCAAAAGGCGATGCATTTTCTATTTCCGTTTTAACTACAAAACCTGAATATGATAAGACATTAGAACTTTTAGGAGAACTGGTCAATAATGCTTTATTTGACGAGTATGAAATTGAAAAAACTAAAAAAGAAAAATTGAGTTCTATAAGAAAAAACAGAGATATACCTTTACAAAGAGCCATTGAAGAATATAACACCCTTATTTATCAAGGATCTGTTTACTCAAACTCGACTAAAGTCATTGAAAAAACACTTCCTCAAATAAACAAACAAGACATTATTCAATATTATAATTCAATCTTTGAGCCTAAAAATTTAGTAATCTCTGTTAACGGAAATGTAGACAAAGAAAAAACAATATCAGAATTAACAAAAATATTTAATTCAAAAACAGGTTCAGTTTTTGATTACAGCAAATACAGCATTCCAAGCATAAGCGCACCGAGAATATCAAACCAGATTGATAAAACCACGGAGACCGCATGGATATTTTTAGGCTGGCAAACAGACGGCTTAACCAATTTAAAAGATTATGCAGCGCTTCAGGTAATTGATTCAATGCTCGGTATTGGAATGAGTTCAAGACTATTTAAAAACTTACGGGATCAGGAAGGCTTAGCCTATCAATTAGGTTCAGCATTCAATCCCAATATAAAAAGAGGCAGCCTGATTGTTTATATAGGTACAAACCCAAAAACTCTTGAACGTTCAAAAGAAAAACTTTTTGAAGAAATTAACAGGCTTAAAACAGAATATGTAGGTTCAAAAGAACTTCAGGAAGCAAAGGACAAACTTATAGGACAATTTGTAATCGGACAGGAAACCAACCTTGAAAAAGCTTCTGCAATCGGCTGGTTTGAAGCATCAGGACGCGGATATAATTTCAAAAATGATTATGTAAAATTAATAAATAGTGTAACCGTAAATGACATAATTGAGGCTGCAAACAAATATTTTAATGACAATTATGTGATGTCAATCGTTAAAAATTAAACCATGTTAAACAACTTATTGACCATTTGTATTAAAACTGGTATAATAATAAGGTATACAATTATACGGAGGATTTAAGAATGGGTGTAAATACGCACTATCACTACTTTGC
>CANUDF010000015.1 GCA_947857085.1 Candidatus Gastranaerophilales bacterium
CCCCCCCCGAAGTTCATGTTTAATAATTCTTTCATGCTTTCTCCTTTTGGTTTTCTACCGTTTCAATATAACATTTTTTTCTTAAGTTTGCAAATTCTATTTTGTGATAAAATTGTAAATGTACAAGGAGAACTATGACACTACCAGATAATTACGGAATTGCTTTATTAATGACATTATTCGCCGGACTTGCTACTGCAATCGGCGGCGGGATTGCTTTTATGGTGAAAAAAAATAACCTGAAAGCTTTATCTATAGGTTTAGGTTTTTCTGCCGGAGTTATGATTTTCTTATCTTTTAATGAAATCATTCCTGAAGCAGGCGAAATGCTTAAAGTTAATTTTCCGCATAATTATAACTGGATTGTTTATACAGGATTTATAATAGGTATTATTGTTGCAGTATTAATAGACTACTTTCTTCCTGATCACATTGATACAGATGAACTTTTGCATCCTGATGCACCTTGTACCCATCATTACAAGCTTAAAAGAGCAGGGTTATTTACTGCTATAGCAATATGCGTACATAACTTTCCGGAAGGTATGGCCACATTTTTAACAACTACACAAAACTTCACTTTAGGATTATCTGTAGCTTTTGCCATCGCTATTCATAATATTCCTGAGGGTATTGCTGTTGCGCTGCCGATTTATCATGTTACAGGTAAAAAACGTTATGCAATGCTTTATGCAGCACTTTCAGGTATAACTGAACCTATCGGAGCTTTAGCGGGAATGTTTATTTTCAGCCTGTTTCTTCCACAGGTTCTGGTTGGAGCGTTAATGGCGGCTGTTGCAGGAATAATGATTTATATATCTTTTGATACATTGTTACCACTTGCCAAAGAATATGGAGACTGGCACCTTTCTATGGTTGGAATTGTTTCCGGAATTCTTTTTATATGGATAAGTTTAATCTTAATAGGATAATTTTTTAATATGCTGTAATTCCAAATCTAATGCTGTATTACAATAACGTATACTCCGTAAAATTACGTAGGTATTATTAAGTACTTGTAAATACGAAGTTGTATTTTTTTAGAAATACGTTATACTCAAAATATAAAGGACGGTTAAGATTCAAGCCCAAGATGGCAAAGTCGTTTACCGGTTCCACAGAAAGGGAGTACTATGGGGTATATTCATTGCTGTGGAGGTCTGAGAAAAACCAGAAGTTTCAGACTCTCACCGCAGGACGATTTTGTGCTGTGTGAACTTGATTACCTTAACAAATGTCCTGTATGCGGTCATACAGCAGTACAATTAACAAGAATTGACAAAGATAATAATATTTCAACTATTAGAAAGACAAATAGCAAAGCATTAAAATTTTTCAGCAAATTAAAGGATAAAATTTTATATGAAGAAAAAACATTTAATAACTTAAATACCTTCTCCGGAAGATTTTATCTTTACTATAACGAGTATGGCGTCAGGAAAAGGTGTTATTCTAATCTTAAAAATCTTAAACTGGGTCTTAAAACTCTTATATAATCCTTCAATTATTTACTCTCGGGGGAATTTTCCCCCTTTTCTTAAAAAAGGAAATATTATTAAAGTAAATAAATATTATTGATATAAGATTTAAATAACCAGATTAAAAAAACAAAAAGGAATTAAGATGAAACTTACACCAAAGGAACATGATGTAATAACTTTGGTTGCGGATGGTTATGCAGATAAAGAAATCGGTCTAAAACTAAAGATTTCCCCAAGAACGGTTCAAGCACATCTTACAAGTATTATGCTAAAATTGCAGGCCCGTAACCGAACAAACGCAGCAGTATTATATATAAAAGCTAAATATAAGAAAAAATAGGTATTTTATGCAACGAATTATTATTCATTGGACAGGCGGTGGTTATTACCCCACCGCCTACGAAAAGAACTATTACCATTTTTTGGTGGACAAAGAAGGTAAGGTTCATAAGGGTAAGTTTAAACCTGAGGACAACTTAAACTGTAAAAAAGGTACTTACGCAATGCACACAGGTGGAGGAAACACCGGTTCAATAGGGATATCTTTGTGCGCAATGGCCGGATTTAAAAGTTCTAAAGAACCCGGCAAATATCCTGTTACAGCAGAACAATTTGAAGCTGCAATGAAATATTGTGCTGAATTATGTATAAAATATAACATAAAAATTACCCCTGAAACAGTAATGACACACTATGAATTCGGGGTAAAACATCCATCTACCAGCAGCGCCGGAAAAATTGATATTATTTACCTTCCTCCATATTCCTGGGTTGCAAAAGAGGAAATAGGAAGTTTTATACGAACAAAAGTTAAGTGGTACAAACAAAAAATACAGGGAGAATAATTATGGAAGTTGCTTATTTTAACCTCGCAGGCGGAATAAACCAGGCGTCTACAAAAACAGAACTCGGACTTGATACTAAAAAAATTTACTGGTCTGATGCTGTAAATATAGAAATTTTAGAAAATAAAGGCATTTGCAGACAAAAAGGCAATACTTTATTTTTACAGCTGCCAGAAGCGGAGCCTGTTACCGGGATGAATGAACTGTTTATTGATGACAATTATAAATTAGTGATAACTACAGAAAGTGGCAAAATTTATATATATGATGAACAAAATAAAAAGCTGGAAAAGTTAGAGAAAACTCTTACTGGCAAAAATCCTATATTTGCAAATTTTTTGAATGGTACAATTATTGCAACCGAAGGTGACAGTCCATTCTATCTTAATTTTGATTTGACAGTTGAGGATTGTAAACTCAAAGATAATGAAGAAAATCCTATTATCGTGAACTCTGCAGCCGTTTATAAAGGTCGTGTATGGTTCTCTTCCGAATCAACTATTTATTACTCTGCATTGGGCACTTATAATGACTTTACTACAGAAAATGATGCAGGATATATCAGTGATTTCCATACAGACACCTCCAACATCATAGCTATCAAACCATACAAAGATTACCTTGCTATTTATAAGAGAAATACTGTATATTTACTAAGCGGTTCTAATCCTGATAACTTTGCCATAACTCCGTTTGCAAATAAAGGCTGTATAGCCCCAAATTCTATATTAAATGTTGAAAACAGACAATATTTTTTAAGTACAGGTATTTATTCACTTGAACAGGTCGGGGAATTAAATCAAATTAAACTAGGCTCCGAAATTTCTCAAAAAATCAAACCTGAATTAGAAAAATTCAGCCCGCTGGAACTTGTTAAAAGTTTTTGTGTACATTATGAAAATAAAAACCAGATGTGGTTTTTCTTCCCGTACCCGTCTGAAAATTATTATCATACAGTATGGATAAATGATTATGTAAATAAAGCCTGGTATAAAAGGGTTATTCCGCAGGATATCACAACTAGTGCTGTTTTTAAATTTAATATTTTGACAGCAGATAAAGACGGCAAAATATACAGAGAAGATTATGGAACAACATTTGACGGCAGCGCCATAGAATTTATGTGGAAATCACCTTTTTTAGCCATAAATTCTGCCCATCACAGAAAAATGATTGATGAATTTTATTTTATTCTCGATGAAACTTATGATAACAATTTTAACTTTTCAGTCTATAAAGATTACAACAGTGAAAGCGCTGATGATATAGAAAAAATATACTCTAGCAATTTTGAACATTTAATATGGGCTGATGATAGCACAAGTGACAAACTTGCCTGCCACTGGGCGCTTGAAGATGAAAATATTCCTATTTGGTCGGTCAGTACGAACTCGCTTGAAAAAGCTGAAATTTCCGAAGCAAACTATGCAATCCAGCTTTGTGTAGAAGGTAATGAGCCGGAACAAGCCTGTGCCATTATAGGATTACAGTTTAGAGAAATTTATAATGACGATTAGCACCACTCTATTTGTACATACACTTAAAAACAGAAAGGAAAAACAATGACAGACTCAACTCCAACACAAACACTAAGTTCTGGCGATTACTCACATACTTATGGTGCATTTGTTCCTGAGGTATGGAGTCAAAAATTAAACACTATGCTTGAAAAAGATTGTGTTATGCTCCAATGTGTAAACAGAAACTATGAAGGTGATATTAAAAATCAAGGTGACAAAGTTAAAATTATCACACCTGCAACTGTAAAAGTATCTACCTTAGGTTCAGAAAATATTACATATGAAGCACTTGAACCGACTTCTTCTGAATTATTAATTGATCAGAAAAAATTCTTCGCATTCAAAATTGATGACGTTGCTCAAGCCCAAGCTAATACAGATATTATGGAAGCCCACTTGAGAAATGCTAAAAAGGCAATTGAAGAAGTTCAGGACTCTTACCTGCTTGGACAGCATGCATATGTGGCCGAAGGCAACTGCGTTGGTACTGAAGAAGCAGCTATAACTCTTGATAAAACAACTATTTATTCTGAATTTGTAAAATTAGCATTATGTTTGAAAAACTCTAATGCAGTTACATCAGAAAAGCGTCCTTGGGTAGTTATTAACCCGACAATTGAATCATATCTGCTCCAGAGTACTGAATTTATAAATGCACATAATGTTGCTGATGAAACCCTCAGAGAAGGAGCTATCGGCAGAATTGCAGGTATGGATGTTCTTGTAAGTACAAATTTAACAGCAACCAACAGTAAATATTATGTACTTGCAGGTACGAATGACGCAATTACCTTTGCATCACAGCTTGCAAAGATAGAAAGCTTAAGAGATAAAGACAGTTTCTCTGATTTAGTTCGAGGCTTATATTTATACGGTGCAAAAACAGTACAGCCTAAAGCTTTGGCTAAAATGATTGTTAAAGCAGCTTAATACCCCCCATTAAATGTACTCTTAAATATAGTACATTTAAGAGTACATTTTTCTTAAGGAGAAAATAAATGTTTAAAAATTTAAAATCAAAAATAAAAGAAATTGCCATAACAGCTGTCGAATTAGCTGAAGATGCACTCGGAAGCAATAAAGGCAAACAAAAAAAAGAAATGGCGATTGAATATATTGTTTCCAATATACCGGTAATAAGGCCGTTAAAAAAGCTCATTGCTATGCTGTTATCCAGTTTTATCGATGATGCGGTTGAATTTGCGGTTAACTATATGAAAACAATACAGGAGGAGGTATAATGGAAGAATTTAATAACTTTGAAGAACCCATTTTAGATGTGCCTTCACAACAAGATATTTCATTACCTGCCGGAAGTCAGCAGGAGCAGATTAATAATCAGACAAATAATTCTTCATTGGTTCCGGAGCTGGAAAGAGTATTAGCAGAGGATGCAGCTAAACTCCAAAATCTTGTTCAATCAGGAATACTTACTCCACAACAAGGGCAATATTATATGAGTCGATTGGCAGAAAAATCATTTGAAATAAACAGACTCAAACAAGATTCGGAACAAGCAGCACCTGATGTTAATATTATGAGAGCTATAGAAGAATTCAACAAAGAAAAACCCGACTTCTTTAATTCAGAAGGACGGTATGAAGTGTTGGATTATTTGAAGAATAGCAATGCTGTTGTTGACAAAGATGAAATAAATCTAATATCTCAAATGGTAGAAAAACTTGAAAACTCCGCCATAAAAAGATATTTGAAACAACAAGCTCACGAAAAAGCATTGAATGATGAGAATGAAGCTGCTAAGCGGAAATTAACGGCAAATGCCCAAAATACATCGTCTTACGGCAATAAAAATAAGGTTTTTACTCGTGAGCAGATAGGCAGGATGAGTGGTGCTGAATTTACCCGAAATGAGCCCCTTATTATGGAACAACTCAGAAAAGGTCTTATACACTAGTAAATTCAAGTCTTCGCAAAAAAGGCGGCGTTTGCCGCCTCTGCGGAGATTTAAAGGAGAAAAAATGAATTATTTAGAACTTATTAATAAATGTCTGGTTGAATTAAATTACAAGCAGGTAAACGAATTTGAGGAACTTGTAAAAAATGACCACAAAAAAATTAAAAATATTTTAAATTTAATTAATAAAGAAGTATGCCGATTTGATAAATGGAATTTTTTACTAAGAAAACAAACTTTAACTCTTCCGAAAAATACAGGAGAACTGGATAACACGATTCCGGGCAGAATTGCCCTTGTGTTAATTGACGGAGTTAAACATGAATACTATGAAAATTTTGAGAAATTTTTGATGAATTCCCAGCCTCCGTGTACTTATTCGGCATTTAATGACAAACTGCTTTTTCCTATTTTTGATGAAGCAAAAAATATAGAAATAATATACTACACAAATAATAATGCCAAAGATAATCAGGATAAAGAAAAACTTTCACTTGAAAATGCTGAAGACAGTTCTTTAATTCCTGAATTATTTGCAGAACCCATTCTTGTTTACGGAACCTGCATGCGCTTAAAGGCAAACCCGCAGCATGTCAAGTTCAGTTACTGGCTGAGCATGTATAATGACGCCCTTGCTAACTTACGTTCCAAAAACAAGGTAAGTATTGACGCAGCACCTGCTGTAAAACTTTTCAGGTACTAGTCAAAAAAAAAACAGGAAGTTTTTTCATTTCCCCCTGTTAAGATTTACACTAGCCGAAATATAAATAGCATGATTATTATACAATTTTTTTCAAAAAAATACAAATTATACTAAGAAATGTAAAAATGAAACAATTAACCCCGCAGCAAAAAAACTTTGTAACAGAGTACATAAAATGCCTTGACGGCGAGCTTTCAGCACAAAAAGCCGGATATAAATCTAAAAATTTAAAAGAAATTTCTAACCGGCTTTTATCTAAAGATTTCGTAATAAATGAAATAAAACATCAGCTGAAAAAACAAATTTCATCATTACGCGTAAATAAAGGATATGTAATTCAAAAACTCTTGCAAATAGCTGAATTTTCACTGGAAGAAGAAGATATTCTGGACAAAGAAGGCATGCCAACCGGAAAAAGAAAACTTCGTGACACAGCAGCCGGTCTTAAGGCGCTGGAAAGCTTATGCAAATATCTGGGCTTTAATACGCAAAATGAAGAAGAAATTTATAAAGAGGCAAAAATAATAACTATTTCAAACCTTGATGACAGCAAAATTTAAAAAAGGAGAAAATATGAAAGACATGGAACAGATGCTATTAAATAATGCATCCTTAGACGAACTTATCCGCATGAAAATAGAGGAAGAATTTAAAACAGAATTAAAAACAAAAAAACAAAAACCTGAAGTTGTGACTTTAACCGATTTAAAAGAGGTACCGCGAGAAAAGATTTTCACAAAAGATTCAACATTCCGTGTTTACAACCGTAAGAATAAAACTGAAACTTTTATAGATGGAGTACAGGCTGATGCAATGATTGGTCTTAAAAATGCAATAAGGGAACAATTTTTAAACAAAACTCTCACTGCTTTTTCTACAGATGATACTTTTGTAAAATTTGAGAGCACAGTAATAAAAAATGTGTAAATTTGTACAGGTCAAACCTGAATATTTTGAACAGTTAAATCATCTTTATAAAAAGTATATGAAATACCTTGAAGATGATTACAATGAAGATACCTTAGCCGGCATAATAAACCGAACAGCTCCTTTCTTCTGGGTAATACTTACATCCTCCGACAACTCATTTGCCGGCTTTGTGTATCTTGAAAATATAACAGGCAATCAAAAAGCTCTGCATAGTGCAGAAATTACAACATGTTTCCATCCTGATTACTGGGGAGATTTTTCAAAATACTGTGCAAAAATTTTCCTGAAACAATGCTTTACGCAGCTCGGTCTAAAAAAAGTCAAAGCTGTAATATATCCGCAGAACCACAGGGTAAAGACCCTGCTAAAGCTAAGCGGCTTCAAAAAAGAAGCAGAACTAAAATCTGAAACTCTGAAAGACGGGAAATTACAGGATTTGGAAATTTATTCACTATTCAAAACATATTATGAGGTAAAAAAATGAAAATAGAACAAGAAGATTTAACACAGAAATTAAAAAAAGAAGATGAGCATATTTTAGCAGCAGCAATAACAGAAAAATATGACAAATTTGAAGAATCAAGAATGACACAGCTTAGAGATATAAAAGCTGTAAGGGAAGCGATATATGACTGTACTATTCCCAAAATAAATGATTGGGCAAGCAAAATGCAGCTTCCGGAGATTTACGAACTGGCTCAGACTTTAAAATCGCATATCGGACAGAATTTATATTCACATCCGGATGCAATGTTTGATGTCTCAGGAACAACTCCGCAGACTCAGGCTTATGCAAATAAACAAAAAGCAATGCTGGTAAACACTTTTGAAAACATGAAAATAGAAGAAGAAATTGAAAAGGTGATTGACAGCATTGTTGAAACCGGCGAAACCACTCTGTTCGTGGGCTGGGAAACAAAAGTAAAACAAACAAGACGTGCCCAGACCCTTGAGGAACAAATCCTCAATCCGACAGAACAAGGTTTTATAGTAGAAGAAAAAATTGTTTATGACAACGCAAAAATCAAACACATAAAAGCCGAAGACTTTGTATTTGATAAAAACAGCAGAGACCGCTGGGATAACTGTGCAAAGATATACCGCACATATGTTACTCTTGATGAATTAGTATCAGACAAAGCAAACAACCTGTTAACAGACGAGAAAAAAGAGACACTGAAAGGAGTGGTGGCAAGCAAGAAAACTAAAAACACAGATGACAAAGCAATAGATGGAAATAAACTTGAAATTTTGGAATACTGGGGAGATATAGAGCTTCCAAACGGTAAACTATTGAAAAACTGGCTAGTTGTAATTGCCGGAAGAAAAGAGATTATAAGATTTGAATCAAATCCTTTTGTAATAAATCCATTTATACACGCAAATATAATTGAATGTCCTTCAACATGCAGAGGCATATCGCCGTTAAGGGTGGCGTTAATCTTAAACAATATTTCATCAACCATATTAAACAAACAGATAGATGCACTTGCTTTAATGATGAACCCGCCATATTTAGCACCAAAAGGGTGTTTTCAGGGTGAGCAGGAGGTTCGCCCGGGAAAAATTATAGAATACGATGCAGCTTTAATGCCGTCAGTTCCGACGCCTTTAAGCTTTGACAAAGCAATGCAGGGCTGGGATTTTCTAACATATTTTAAAACTACTATTGAGAGTGCAACCGGAATTTTCAAAAATATGGCAGGCAATCTTCAAACATCACAGAGAACAGCAACCGAACTAAATTATTCAGTAAACGGTCAGGAAGCACGATTGAATATGATGCTTGATGCAATTAACAGAAAAGTTATTGTTCCAATGGTAGAAAAAACAGCAGAAATAATTGCAAATTTCAAACTTGGACGCGAAGTAATAGGCTTGAATGACCATGGCAAGTCAATGTTTCTGGAAATCGACGACAACATAAGAAACGCGAATTACATTTACAGATACGGCGATAGAAAAGCAACATTTGAAAGAAAGATGAAATTGAAAGAACTTTTTGAAGTAGTTAAGTCATTTGCTCAGGTTCCGGAAGTAGAACAACAAATAGACTGGCTAGAATGCTTTAAATTTGCACTTGAACAATACGGTATTGAAAACTCTAATAATTTCTTGACTGAAAAATAACTCATTCCATGTGTCATTCACACCAGAATGACACTTTTTTTAGTATAAAAACCCGAACAACAAACTATATACATTTAATAAAAATATATACAGTTTACTTTTAACTGCAATTTGTATAAAATAAACTTATGAAATATTTAATTGTCTTACTACTATTTCTAACATATCCTATTTATGCTTTTAGTATTGAAAATATTGATAAAAAAGAACTTGAATGCATAAACAATACAAGTTCAACATATGAAATGCTAAAATGTACGGATAATGCAGAAAAAGCTTGGTTTAAAGAAATAAATAAATATAGAAAAGAAATTAAAAAAATTCTCCCTGTTAATGATTATAATTTATTTATAGAATCAGAAAAGCAATGGGACAATTATAGACAAAGCCATTTTAAATTTATAAGCAATTCTATTGATAAAAAAGAAGGTACAATGTATAGGAATGTAGCTAAAGGAATACAAAACACTTTGGTGAAACAACATGCACTATTCTTAAAAGAATATTATCAAATATTAATTGATTAACTATTTAGATTTATAGCATAAGGAGATTAACATGAAAGATGAAGTTTTTGAAAAAACTTTGCAATTTGTATTGCAAAAAGAAGGAGGTTATGTAAACGATCCGCACGACTTAGGCGGTGAAACGAATAAAGGAATTACACATCAAACATATAATAGCTACAGAAAAAGTAAAAATTTGCCAATTCAAAGTGTAAAATATATATCTGATGATGAAGTAAAAGATATTTATTATAACAATTATTATAAAGCATCCGGTGCAGATCAAATATCAGATCCGCAGCTATCTGCATATACATTTGACACAGCAGTTAACATGGGTGTTTCCAGGGCAAAAACTTTTTTGAAAAATAGTAATGGTAACCCGGAAATTTTTGAAAAACTAAGACGAGACAAATATGAAGAATTTGTAAAAGCAAAACCCGATCAAAAAAAATATTTACAAGGATGGAATAATCGTGTAAATGATCTAAAAGAGTTTTCAATCAAAAATTTCAGCAAAAATGCTTCTGATGAAACTCTAACTTTGCAAGGTGGAATAGAAAAAACGAATTATATTGATTTTTTTAAGAATAACTTTATAAAAAAAATTACCGGACAAGCGGCACCAATTGATAACACATCTCAACCTTTTACACGTCAGCAAATCGGCGCAATGACACCCGATGAGTTCACAAAGAATGAACCGCAAATTATGCAGCAACTACAAATGGGACAAATTAAAAGTCAGGCTCCTGACTTTTCAGCAGTTAAAAATTCCGGCAGAATATTTACAAGAGAAGATATAGGAAACATGTCCCCTGATGAATATACACAAAATGAACCTCAGATTATGCAGCAGCTAAAATCAGTTGGAATTCCTGCTAATAAACAAATACAAACTAATCCCAATGTTGTTTTTGTTCAACCTTATACAAGAGCCGATGGTACAGAGGTTAAAGGTTACTATAAAGCAAAATAGCAATATAACTTTATTAGTTAAGTAAACATACTTTATTTAAAATTATGAAATACCAATTATTAAAAGCACAGCGCGAATTTTTAGAAATACCCCACAAATATACTCTTGACGTTGCAGTGTATCAAGGCGGCTACGGTTCAGGCAAAACTTTTGCAGGTTCTCTGCTCGGAATTTTGTTATGCTTAAAATTCCCGGGCATAAGAGGGCTTGTAGGAGCACAAACTTATACCCTCGTCCGCGACACAACACTTCAAACCTACTTTGAACACCTCGACAGCATGGGTTTCATAGCAGGAAAAGACTACGACTGGTCCAGCACACTGCAAAAACTTACATTCAAAAACGGTTCTGAAGTGCTTTTCAGACATTTCGACGAACCCAACAAACTAAAGTCTTTGAATTTGGGATTTGTAGAAATCGAAGAAATGTCTGACACTCCTTACGATACATTTAAAATGCTTCTCGGGCGTATGCGCCAGAAACCGCGCAAATGCTGGAAAGATTTTACCTATAGGATTTTCGGACATACAAATCCGGAAATGCAGCGCGGCTGGATATATAAAACTTTTGTTGAAAATCCCGCCCCTAATTACAGGCTTATTACAGCGCCGACTACCCAAAATATCTATCTTCCGGACGGTTTTTGCGAGGAGCTGAAAAAACTTTATGACGAAGAATATTATAAAATTTTTGTTCTTGCCCAAAACGGTGAATATAATAAAGGATTGGTAATAAAAGACTTTTCCGGTGATAATATTAAAGACATAACTTACCAGCCGGAAATGGATTTACATATAAGCTGTGACTTTAACGTCGACCCTATGTGCTGGGTTCTGGCTCACCGCACCGATGATAAAGTTTTTTATTTTGACGAAATCGTTCTCGAAAATACTACAACAGCAAAAACTTGTGAAGAATTTTGCAGAAGATATCCGAACCATAAAGGCAGAATTATAATCAACGGTGATGCCTCAGGCGACAACAGAAGCTGCACAAGCGAATATACAAATTATGTTATTATAAAGAAGAAACTTGCTCATTTTGGCTATGATGCAGATATAAAAATTAAAGCATTTAACCCGCCGATTAAAAACCGTATAATGGCTTTTAATGCAAAAATTAAAAACGCAGACGGCGAAATATGTCTTTATGTTGACAAAAAATGTGAAAAACTTTTGTATAACATCTACAATTTGAAATATAAAGAGGGGAGCTCAAGAATTGATATTCCTACATACAGCCAAATTAAGCAGAGCAAAGAACTTAAATTTTTATCACACCCGATAGATGCTGCGTCATATCTTGTAGATTTTTACTGGCCGATAACTTTATAAAGGAAATTATGGAAAATTTATTGCACTATTCACCTATAATAATCGCTATTATTGTTTTTTTAATACAACAAAGAATTGTAGTTACTCCCGAACAGCTTGAAAAAAAACATCGTGAAATTTTAGAGGATGTTGAAGAAAAATTTGTAACACTCAACAGCTTTCATGATCTAAAAGAACAATTCAGCGAGATGAAAGAAAAAATTGATAAAATATACGACTGTATTATTGCAGTAAAATAATGTAAACATTTGTTACAATAATAGTTTTCATTATTAAAGTTTTGTGAGTCTAAAGCCGTCATTCTACATGAGATACAAGGATTTTGTTACTAAGCAGATCGAAAGGAAAGCAATGGGACTGGCAGCATCACAAGCAAGATTTTTAGCCATAACTTCCAGAAAAGCATATTGTGAATTCCAATCTATGCAGATTGCACAAGATAAGCTTTCCGTTACCCGTGATTTGTCAAAAATTTCACAAGAGTATCAAAATTCAATTAATAAAACAAAATTGGTCTGGGATTATGACGGAACAGGTGAAAACCCGTATAATCTGTCTTACGGCGTCTTGATGACACCAACAACTCTTAATAACTTCCAGCCTTATTTGATAACCACAAGAACAGGCTCTGTTGTATTAAACGGACAGCTTGCAGGTGCTGCAGCAGTAATAAGCCCTGAGGGCAAACCTGTTGACAGAAGTGACACAGGATTCCATACATTTGTAGATGCTTTAGCACAAAATGGTGTAATAGCACCATCAACTGCCAGCAGTATTAAATCACAAAAATATAGCAAAAACGCAGGTTACGGCGCTGAACCGTTAAACAAAAATGGTGCTCTTGTTAACAACGTAACAGGTTTAGCTGAAAGGTTATCTGATACAAGCCTTGGATTGACAGGTGATTTTTCTACAGTAGTCACAGACAACGCCTATAAAGTTAAAGTCAATGGTAATCTTGTGGGCACTGAAGAGGCACAAGGTTTAACTATCGGTGATTTATTAGAAAATGATGTTGTATATATTTATACATTACCAGATGGAACGCATGATATAAACCCTGATGAGGATAGCTTTATCAAATCTGTTGAGGGCATATTTAATAAAATTTATGAGACCCTTTACAATAATATATTCCCTGAAGATGCCGCAACTAGATTTGCTCTACAAAATGCTAAAACAATGATAGAATCTAGCTATCTAAATTGGGATAATAGAAAACAGACATTTGACAAGAAAAGTACTAATGGAGCTTTTGACAATGCTGTAAACAGTGCTAACAATCACCTTGGATATGGATTTGGTCAAACAAACAAAGGTAAAAACAATAGTACTGTTGCCATAAACTTGTCTAATTTACTTGCGGCATTCTTAACTAATTTTGAGTTAGCATTAAATGGTTATGACTCTGTTTACTCTGTAGGTGGATCTGTTGGCACATCTAACTTTGTAACTGATGATCCTTATTATAATTACGTATTAAAAGATGATGATGCTGTTGACAGTGAATTAGTTATGCAAGCTGACTTTTATATGCAGCTTTACAACAACATATGCGTAAACGGCTGGACTAAAAATGAAAATATTGAAGATGATAATTATCTTACTAATGCGTTAAAAAATGGAACTTATTTTATAACATCCTTAAATGCTGACGGATATTTCTATCAAGGTCGTTATAATGAAGAAGACTGTATTATTGAAATAAAAGATGAAGATGCTATTGCTCAGGCAGAAGCTGAATTTACATATAAAAAATCTAAATTAACTTATAAAGAAGAACAGCTCGATTTGGATATGAAAAACTTAGATACTGAAATTTCTTCATTGACTACGGAATATGATTCCGTTAAAAACCTTATCAGCAAAAACGTTGAAAAAGTATTCACTATGTTCCAATAAACCACCCTCACCCGGCAGTGCCAAAGGCACGATAACACATTGGATTATGGTCAACTTTTAACAATTAATTTTAGATTGTCAAGCAGTAACGACAGTGCGATTACTACGTCGGACATACGTCCTCCTCGTAATGACATGGAACTCTTATGTCATCACGAGCAGACATAGTCTGCGTAGTGATCGCATAATCTATAGCTATGGTATCACTTCGTTCGACTACGCAATGACTGTATGATGTCGTGCCTTTGGCACCCCTCTACCTCTGGGAGAGGGTGGCGCAAAGCGCCGGGTGAGGGTTCAAAATATTAATTCTTCCTTAAGAAATACCATTTCTATTATGTTCATGGTACGATTGTAATATAATAGAAATTTGGAGAGGAATAATGTTAAGTTTGCTAATGAAGCTGTTAGGAGACCCTAACGAAAAAAAAGTTAAACAGATGATGGGGATTGTAGAGCATATAAATGCTCTTGAACCGCAGTTTGAAGAAATGACAGATGAACAGCTCAGAGCAAAAACTGAGGAATTTAAGGCAATCTTAGCAAAACGTCCTGTTTCAGATGATTTTAAAACAGACAGAAAGCTTGAAAAAGAAGCTCTTGATAAAATTCTTCCGGAAGCTTTTGCTACTGTCCGTGAAGCCGGCAAACGCGTACTAAACATGCGGCATTTTGACGTACAGCTTATTGGCGGATATTTTCTGCATAACGGACATATTGCAGAAATGAGAACAGGTGAAGGTAAGACTCTTGTTGCAACTTTACCGGCATATTTAAATGCTTTAACAGGTAAAGGCGTCCATATTATCACAGTAAATGATTACCTTGCAAAACGTGACAGTGAATGGATGGGAAAAATCTATAAATTCTTAGGGCTTTCAGTCGGTGTTATTCTTTCCGGCGGAAGAAACGCGGAAGACTTTGAAGCTAAAAAAGCAGCTTATAACTGTGATATAACTTACGGAACAAATAATGAATTCGGATTTGACTACCTGCGTGACAATATGGCAGGAAGTCAGGAAATGCTTGTCCAAAGACCTTATAACTATGCAATTATTGACGAAGTTGACAGTATTTTGATTGACGAGGCAAGAACTCCGTTAATAATCAGCGGCAGACTTGAAAAATCAGCAGAAACTTATAAACTAATGGCTAAAATCGCTCCTCAAATGCAAAAAGTTGTTGATTACGAGGTAGACGAAAAAAATAAAAACATAATCTTAACAGAAGAAGGCATTGACCACGCGCAAGAACTTTTAGGTATAAATGACCTGTTTGATATTAACACACAATATGCCCACCATCTTTTGCAAGCGTTAAAAGCAAAAGAATTATTTGTTAAAGATACTGACTATGTTATAAAAAATGGTGAAGTTATGATTGTTGATGAATTCACAGGCCGTTTAATGGAGGGCAGACGCTGGTCAGACGGACTTCATCAGGCTGTTGAGGCAAAAGAGGGCGTTCAAATTCAAGACGAAACCCAAACTCTTGCAAGCATAACTTTCCAGAACCTTTTCCGTTTATATCCAAAACTTTCAGGTATGACAGGTACTGCTATGACTGAAGAAGCTGAATTTGGAAAAATTTATAATCTTGAAGTTACAACTATACCGACAAACAAACCTGATATAAGAATAAATTATCCTGACGTAATTTACAAAACAGAACGCCAGAAATATTTATCGGTTGTTGAAGATATTATTCAAATGAACCAAATCGGCAGACCTGTTCTTGTCGGTACAATCAGCATTGAAAAATCAGAATACGTGTCTGAATTATTAAAAAAACGCGGAATAAAGCATAATGTTTTAAACGCAAAACAACATGAACGCGAAGCTTATATTATTGCACAGGCTGGACGAGTCGGAGCTGTAACCATTGCAACAAATATGGCAGGCCGCGGTACTGATATTCTTTTAGGCGGTAACGCTGAATATCTTGCTAAAGAAGCCCTCGACAAAAAAGGTATAACACCTGAAAATCCTGATTATGAAACCGAGAAAGAAAAAGCTCTGGCAGAAGCAAGAGCTTTGACGGAAAAAGAACATAAACAGGTTGTTGAAGCCGGAGGATTGCATGTAATCGGTACGGAACGCCACGAATCCCGCCGTATTGATAACCAGTTAAGAGGACGTGCAGCAAGACAGGGCGACCCGGGTTCAACAAGATTTTTCTTATCTCTGGAAGATAATTTGATGAGAATTTTTGGCGGAGATAAAATTACTGCATTAATGAATATGCTTAATGTTGATGAAACAATGGCTATTGAATCTCCGTTGATTAGCAAACAAATTCAATCTGCACAAAAGAAAGTTGAAACCTACCACTTTGATATAAGAAAGAGTGTACTCGAATATGACGATGTTATGAATATTCAGCGTGAAAAATTCTATGCACAGCGCCGTAAAGTTCTTGCTGGTAAAAATCTGAATGAAGATATCCAGTTTATGATTGAACGGGAAGTTGACAGAATTTTAAGAAGTTATATTTCACCGGAACAGCATGTTGAAGATTATATTTATGAAGATTTACAGACAATGATTAAAGAACTCCATTCATACATCCCGCAATTGTCTCATTTTGAAGTATCTGATATTCAAAATATGAGGTTTGAACCTATGTATGATAAAGTCAAAGACTTTGCACTTCAGGCATACAGAGATCATGAAACTGAAATTATTGAATTTTATAACAAAGTTATTTCACAATACGAACCTGAATTTATTCCTCAGGAGCCTTATACGCCGGATAATGTAATGAGAGACCTTGAAAAAGATATTTTATTACGCGTTGTTGATAACAAATGGATTGATCACCTGCATAACATAGATATGCTTAGAGACGGCATAGGCTTGAGGGCTTACGGACAAAAAGATCCGCTTATTGAATATAAGCGTGAGGCTTACGATTTGTTTAACAACATGATGTATGAAATCCAAAAAGATACTGTTCGTCATTTGTTCAGAACAAAATTCGGGGTTCAAATTATTAATAAACCGGCAGAAGAAGCTTAAGATGTCAAGGCCTTTACCAGCTTATAGAAGTCACTAATCTTTTCGGGATTTTGGTGCAAAATATCTATAATTTCCTCAAGCAGATTCTCTTTTTCTTTTAAATGCTCAAATCTAAACAGTTCGTGCGGCTGAACATCAAGAGCTCTGGATAGTTTCGGAATTTTATCTGCACGCAGAAAATTCGTTCCGCATTCAATTTTGCTAATGTTCCTTTCTGCAATATCAACCAGTTCTGCAAGCTGTTCCTGAGACAGTCCCTTTTTTAACCTTAATTCCTTTATCCTTTTTCCCAAAAGCTTTTTTATATCTTCCATATATTTATAATACATTTGTTTCAAATTTGTAAAAAGGATTTAAAAAATACTATTAAAACCGACACGGCATTTAATAAATTGAACCATTCTATATAATAGATACTGAATATTTTCATATTCAATATTTAAAATAGAAATTATCTTATCAACGCTTAGATAAATTTTTTGTGATAAAATTTAATAGAGAATAACTTAAGAGGGAAATATAAATGCTAAGAACAGGAATAGTAGGACTGCCGAATGTCGGTAAATCAACATTATTTAATGCGCTCACAAGCTCAAAAAATGCACAGAGTGCAAATTATCCGTTTTGTACAATAGAACCTAATGTCGGTGTTGTCACTGTTCCGGATGAAAGACTTGAAGTTCTTGCAAAACTTTGCAAAACAGAAACCATTATTCCTACAGCAATTGAATTTGTTGATATTGCAGGTCTTGTTAAAGGGGCAAGCAAGGGTGAGGGATTAGGAAACCAATTTTTGCATAATATACGGGAAGTTGACGCAATAATCCAAGTTGTACGCTGTTTTGACGACCCAAATACAATTCACGTAGCAGGAAAAGTAAATCCGCTTGATGATATTGAAGTTATTAATACGGAACTTGCACTCGCAGATTTAGCGTCCGTTGAAAAGCGTCAGGCTCGTATTGCAAAACAGGCAAAAGGCGGGGATAAAGACGCTGTTCTGGAAGACAAAGTTCTTAATAAATTAACTGATTTGTTATCAGAGGGAACTTTCATAAATGTAAAAGACCATTTTAACGAAGATGAAATTCCGGTTGTTAAAATGCTTAATCTTATGTCAACAAAGCCTGTTATTTATGCGGCAAATGTTTCGGAATATGACCTGAAAGACGGAAACAGCTATACAAAACAGGTTCAGGAATATGCTTCAAAGCATAATGCCGAAGTTGTTCTTATTTCCGCAAAAATAGAAGAAGAACTTGCAGAACTCGGTGAAGAGGAAGCAAAAGAATATCTCGCAGAACTCGGCATTGAAGACAGTGGAATTAACCGTATGATTAAATCAGTTTATAAACTGCTTAATCTAAGAACATTTATTACAGCAGGTGAAAAAGAAGTTCATGCCTGGACAATTCCTGCCGGAGCAAAGGCCCCTCAAGCTGCCGGAGTAATCCATACAGACTTTGAAAAAGGATTTATCAGAGCTGAAGTTACCCCATACAAAGATTTTGCAGAACTCGGCTCATATGCCGCGTGCAAAGAAAAAGGCGTTACACGTCTTGAGGGAAAAGATTACGTTGTTCAAGACGGTGACCTTGTTCACTTTAGATTCAGTGTTTAAGCCATACTTTTTTCATATGCCTTTGATATAAAATTAAACTGAGGTTTGAAATTTATCTTTCCGGTAAATGCAACCTGAGATTTTTCCGGAACGTGATAGAGAATTAAAGTACTATCGTCAATAGTTATGGGTTCATTGTTAGGATGTTTAATATAGTATTGCTCACCCTCTTTATGAACATAATAGACATCATCTTTATTGTTTGCATTGATAAACTTTGTACCTTCTTTTAAGCCGTACTTAATACCGATTTTGTATTCTTGTTTATCAAGATAAATCCTGTTTTCGTGTAAGTAAACTTTCTTAGGTAAATAATACTCTTTCGGATCATGATGTATTCCTGCTGTGTTAAACAATGAAATTGCCATTTTGCCGTCAGTATTTTGTCTTAAAATAGCAGAAACTTTTGTTTTTTTACCGTCTTCACATGATGCCTCCTGCAACGGAAGTGTAAACGGCGCACCATTATTTAATGCATCGAGTTCAGGTCTCGCGCGGAGAGACATTATATCGTTTAATTCTTTATAATGATCTTTAATGAATTTTTTATCAGAGTCTTCAAGCCATTCATTATGAAGATAGTTTCTGTTTTGAAGATAAATATTTTTTGTTTTTTGCTCATAACCTGTTGCACCTAAGTCATCACCCGCAAACAATGTTGGTTTGCCCGGCAATGCAACAAGAAACTTCATTATACCTAAAAGTTTTGATATGGCAGGGTCTGTCATACATTCAAAAACTTTGTTTTTATACATTTTACAATCTTCGGCACTTAAAGGTAATTTATGCCGCAGCTGGTATTGCGCCTGTTTTATTACCGCATCAATAGTCACATCAAACGGTTTCACGGCGAAGTTGTCTGCTTCGAAATTTTTACCAAGATATTTGCCGTTTGCTAATGATGTTACGGCATGACTTATTGATTCAAAAATTGCTTTGTGTTTTGAACGGAATTTTTCGTTATCATCGCTTAATTCATTCAATGTTCGAATAAACGCACCACGCACGGCTTCACCCATTGCAACAGCTTTTGGACTTACACGGCTGAAGTCAAAGTCATTAAGTTCTTTTTCCGGTATTGCCTTTCCGTCGTATCTGTCATTTAGGAGTCTAAACGCACGTTCTCTGTACTCTTGGTTTTTAGGGTTTGTCAAATCAGTATAGAACATTCCCATATCTAAAGCAAGGCAATGCAGGGCTCTTGGTTTATCGTGGTTGTCAATAAACGTATATGAATATAAAAGTGAATTTAAATTAGAGGATCTTAAATAATCTTCTCCGCCAATCATCTTTTCGAATATAGCAGACGGCAAATCGGAAAGTTTTGTTTCGGTACCGTCTTCAAAGCTTTTTCCGAAAATTTTTGCAATATCGGTAAAGAAATATCTATAATTTGCAATCGCAGTTAAGCCTGTTTCATTAAGAAGTTTTCTTCTTATATCAACATCATTATTATACTTGTCAGAGTAATTAGATTTTCCTATTTTATGCAAATCATATTCATCTGTGACTTCAGCTACAAGATATGCATTCGGATTAACCTTTATAATATTATCGTTAAACTTTTTCCAAAAATCCGTTACATTTTGCCATGTAAAGTCAAAATCTGTATTGCCGTTTCTCAAAGCATCCATATCTGCAATATCTTTAGTAGCATCAATTCTCCAGTCCAAACCGGCTTCCGAACGGTCAATAATCATATCGGCAAGTGCAAAACTATTTGCATTTGTATTTAAAATTGAATTTGCAAGAGCATCTGCTAATAATTCTTTATCGCTTTTATTTATTTTATTTATACCTGAACGAATTTTGTTAATTAAACTGATTGCTTCATCTTCCGGAGACGCACCGTGAATACCCAGAGTTTGCAGGTGGACATCTTTAAGGGCTTTATAGTCATAGCCTATTTCACCATTTTCGTTATTTACAAAAACTTTTGCATTTGGTTTTACTGATTTTATAACCGCAAATTTTGCAATTTCCGGAGCCAATAAAGGTAAAACATATTTACCATAAAGTGTTGTATTATCACCTTCAGAAAATTTTTGGTCTTCCGACAATTTACTTTCTACCTTTTTCAAAATATCAGAAGCAAAATTAAACATTTCTTTATTATACATTTTTAATGTATTTTCATAGCTTCTTTTATACTCTTCTGCAAGATTAGGATTGCCCATTTTGTATAAATCATAACGGGAAACACCTAGTTCATCATTATTTCCGGCTCTTTTAGAAATATAAGGAGACGCAAGAACACCAGCAATATTGTCACCAAGTTCAATAGCATCAAGTGGGAAGTTCATTAATCCTTTTCTTATTTCTTCATCATAAGGAAGGGTTGATAAATCCCTGCCTGTCTCATAGTATCCGTTTAATACATTGTGGACAACCTGTTTATTAATATTTGACAATAATCTTTTAGGTAAAATCCCCTTATCAACTTTATCAGTTATTTGAGAATAAACATTATCCGGGTTATTATCATCTATATTCTGTAAGTTACGGGCTGTATATAAAGTTAATATGTCTTTTGTTTTTTGTGTCCAGTAAACACCTGATGAAATAATATAATCCTTAACTTCGGTATTACCGCGTTTTAAAGCTTGTATCTTTTCCAACCTTTCTTTAGGAGTCAAGTTCTTTAAATCTTCTGTATTTGCATGTGAATATACAAAATTCAATTTTGCGATATCAGGATTTGCATCCCAGGTTTCAAACCCGCTTTCAAATTTTTCTTCCAATTCAAAATTTTCAAACTTTGTTAAAAACCTTGTACCGTTAAAATCATTAATAAGGATAGGTATAGGATGTTTTTTGTTATATTCATTTATATTTAAAATATTTTTATTGTATGTTTCAGGATTTATTTCAAATGAATAATTTATTACTGTATCATTATGAGTATTTATCTCATATGGGTTATTTGTATTTAAAATATCGTAAGATTCTATTAAATGCTGGCTGTCATATCTTTGTTCATCAGAAACCAATCTTGTATCAAAAATTTGTACATACGTCGGTTTTTTAGGATTATAATTTTTATTTCTTCCTGCACGAATAATACCGTTATGATCTTGAGTATATTTATAAGGAGAGTTTACGAGCTTATGGGAGATAAAATCGTGATTTTTGCTGAAAACACCCAGTGCAAGAGGCCCGTTTTTAAGACCAGAGGCTTTAAACCAGTTGAAATACGGTGACTTTTCACGCCATTTTAAAATATTTTTGAAGTGAATCCCTTCCAAACCTTCGTTTACAAACGCTCCGTCTGAAACAAAATTTATACCTTTAGCAAATATTTTTCTTTGTAAGGAGGCATAGTTATTAATATTCCCGAG
This sequence comes from Candidatus Gastranaerophilales bacterium, assembly GCA_947857085.1. Taxonomy (GTDB): domain Bacteria; phylum Cyanobacteriota; class Vampirovibrionia; order Gastranaerophilales; family Gastranaerophilaceae; genus SIG32. The sequence goes on from CANUDF010000015.1 coordinate 22,222, forward strand.
TGCTTGTGCCATCTGCATACAGTTTTTGTTCCAGTAAGCATGAGGCGACAAACTGTCATCAGTAAAAATAGGCAAAGAAATTATTCCTGAATAGCCGTCAAACTCGCCGTTGTCAACTGCTTTCTCAAGTCCAGCCATACTTCCGCCGATTTTATTAGAAAAATGCTTGTATGACTTCATAGCTTTTTTCAACAGATTATCATCCTTTATAATATATTCTTTTGAAAAGAGTATAGGATGATATTTATAGCCTGCCTTAAAATTATCCAGTGAGACAAGTTTCATTGAGCCGCCATGAGCTACGTTTGAACCTGTTTGGGCTACAACGTTATAAATCTCATGAGCTCCTTTTCCGGTATTATCAATAACATCACCTGCATCAACATGATATTCCGGAATGTCTGAATTTTTTCTGATAAGTTTGTAGTGGTAAGCAAAAGGAGTATCTTTACCTATAAAATAGCTTGAAGAAAGATTAACGGTATTTTTACCGTTATCCAGCTTAAGCATGCCGTTTTCTGTATCGGCATTAGGAATCAGATCCGTTACAAAATAGTTACCGTTCTTGTCTTTTTGTACATTATAAACCTCAAGGTAACAGTCGAATTTATCATCATCAAACGGGAAATTAAACTCATAAGCTTTAAAGCCATAATCATCTTTTACAGGCTTAAACCCTTGAAAAGTTACATTAGACAGCTCTTTATCTATAAAATTTATTTTCACAAAATACTCCTTACTACCTTTTATTATAATAAATCTAAAGCTTTGTTTTTGCCAAACAAATAAGCTTTATTAAGAATTTTTTACATACATTAATATTGTATGACTATTTATTATTTATCGATTATAATTAAAACGTGTAGAAAATACAATTATTGTATTTAATCAGGAGATTAATAATGCTAATGACAGAATTAAAATGTGACATTAAAGATATCAACCTTGCAGAACAAGGAAAAAATCAAATTGAATGGGCATTTAAAGATATGCCTGTTTTAACTCAAATTCAAAAAAGATTTATTGAAGAACAGCCATTTAAAGGTTTAAAACTGTCCGCTTGTTCTCACGTAACTAAAGAAACAGCTGCACTATGCATAGTATTAAAATCAGGCGGGGCAGATGCTATACTGGTAGCATCAAATCCTTTATCAACTCAAGATGATGTTGCTGCTGCACTTGTAAAATATTACGGGATACCGGTATTTGCTATTGCAGGTGAAAGTACTGAAATATATAAAAAACATATTCAGGAAGCAATTAATCATGAACCGGACTTAATAATAGAAGACGGCTGTGACTTAGTTTCTACCCTGCATATCGAACGCCCTGATTTGGCAGCTAAAGTTATAGGTTCAACTGAAGAAACAACAACAGGGATAATCAGACTTCAAGCAATGGAAAAAGAAGGACAATTGAAATTCCCTGCTGTAGGTGTTAACTCAAGCTTGACAAAACACTTATATGATAACAGATACGGAACAGGTCAAAGTTCAATGGATGGAATTATCCGGGCAACAAATATTTTGCTTGCCGGAAAAACTGTTGTAATTTCCGGTTATGGCTGGTGCGGCAAAGGCTGTGCTATGCGTGCAAAAGCTCTCGGCGCTAATGTAATTGTCTGCGAAGTAGACCCATTAAAAGCACTCGAAGCTGCAATGGAAGGTTACAGAGTAATGCCGATTGCAAAAGCTGCACTTGAAGGAGATATATTCCTTACAGTAACGGGTGACAAACATGTTGTTGATGTCCATCATCTTTTAACAATGAAAGACGGTGCATTTGTAGCAAATGCAGGCCACTTTGACTGGGAAGTAAATGTCAACGGTTTAAAAGAGTATACAACCGAAATCAAACAGATTAGACCTGACCTTGAAGAATACAAGCTTAACAACGGAAAATCAATTTACGTATTATCTCAGGGCAGATTAGTAAATCTTTCTGCAGCAGAAGGACATCCTGCAAGCGTAATGGATATGAGTTTTGCTAATCAAGCTTTAGGAATGGAGTTTATCGTTAAAAACAGAGGAAAACTCGAAAACAAACTTTATACCCTGCCTCATGACGTTGATGTAAAAATTGCAGAACTTAAATTAAAATCAATGGGAATTGAAATAGATACTTTGACTCCCGAACAAGAAGCTTATCTGCATAGTTGGAAATTATAATAAAAAAAGCGGTCTTCTAAGACCGCTTTTTTTATACAATATTATCTAACTTATGATTCAGTAATTCTTCTACCTCTTTTCTTAAGCTTTCTACTACCTCCTCTTTTCCCTCACGAGAAAAAATAAAACTATGTTCAGCATTCTCCATCCTTAAATACTCTTTTCCATGTTCCGGAAGTTTTTTATTATGACGCGTATAATAATCGTCAATGACAGAGTATAGGCTGGTCGCACCCTTAGGCTTCTTTAGACCCCTCTCATTAATAATAGGCATAAAGCTTTCAACTTCGCCGTTTCTTAGTGTTCCAACTCCTCTGAATATTTTTCCTATGCTAAATAGAGATTTCTTATTCTTATTAATACCAATCATATATTTTAGCATAAATGTATCATTAGATCCGTCTTCTTTGATCGACTCAAGAGCTTGTACAAACAAACTCTTAAATTTGAGGCTCGTATTATTTTTAGCATAATGAATTCCGTCTGATAACGCCTTAGACGGGATAATCTTTGCCGTAAAAACCGGACTGTTGTTTACTGAACTTAACATGTCATTCTCCTTTTATTAACTACGTTTATTATATAAACATATCAAGGAAAATTTTGATACCCGTATACTTTGACCATACCATACCATACCATACAGGCATTATAACTGGGTTTCAGTTATTTTTAAATTCATCTTTACATTTCGCAATACTTAGCTTATAAATCAAGTTTTACTTGTTTGCAATTCTGTTTTCAAGTTTTTTATTATACCGGACTGAGGATATAAATGCCGCGGCTATAAAGCCAAATCCTATCATGCCTGTAACGACTTCCGGAACCTCTTTTACAGTTGAAATAAACATAATTAAAGCTAAAGCTCCTATTGCCCAGTGCGCACCGTGTTCAAGGTATCTGAATCTTGCAAGTGTTTTCTTCTCTACAAGCATTATTGTTAAAGAACGGACAAACATAGCCCCTATTGCAAGCCCGATTGTGATTATAATAATATCTTTGCTTAGCGCAAAAGCGCCTAAAACTCCATCCAAAGAAAAAGAAGCATCAATTAATTCCAAATAAATAAAGCTTACAAGCCCGGTACATTTAGCACCCTCCGTACATTTTGCAAGCCTTATTTGTTCATGGTGTTCAAGATAATGCGTAAGACCGTCTATAATAAGATAAACAAGTATTCCGAAAAGTCCCGAAATTACAACACTTATCTTTTGTTCCACAGGTACAGCCGTATATAAACTCAATAATATTATTATTGATAAAATTACCTCAATACTTTTTACATGATCCAAATGCGCAAGCGGTTCTTCTATTTTTCTAATCCAGTGAATATCTTTTTCATGGTTAAAGAAATAATGCAAAAACAGCATCAACAAAAACATTCCGCCGAATGCAACAATAGGTGCGTGTGTTTGATGCAGATAATAAGCATATTTATCAGCATTAGTTAAGGCAATTTTTGCAACCTCAATCATACTTAAATTTGCAAAAACAGCGACAACCAGAATCGGAAACAAAAATCTCATCCCAAAAACTGCTATTGCAATTCCCCAGGTTAAAAAACGATGGCGCCAGACAGGTGTCATATTTTCCAGCTTCATTGCATTAACTACGGCATTGTCAAAAGAAAGACTTACTTCAAGAACACCGAGAATTATGGCAATAAATACACATAACAAACCTGTGCCGGGATGAACATGTTCCCCCCAGAAATATGCACCAATAAGTCCGGCTGCCGTAACAATATAAGATCCTGTAAAATAATTCATAAATTTCTCCTACCCTAATTTATATCATAAATTCTGATTTAATGTCCAGAAAAATATCCTTGTAAAAATATTTTGACGTGCCATAATATAAGTATCGGAAGGGATGACATGTCAAACACTCTTGCTTATTTATTAGACGGCAAAATTTATATAAATTTAACTAACAGATGTACAAATTCCTGTATTTTCTGTCTTCGTAATGACAAAGATGATGTTTGCGGTAAAAACATGTGGCTTGACAATGAAAATTTTACTGCACAGGATGTAATTGACCAGTTGGAAAAATTGCCTTTGTCAAATGAAATAACTTTTTGCGGCTATGGCGAACCCCTTTTAAAATTAGATATTTTGAAAGAAGTTGCAAAATATATTAAAGAAAAACATCCCGAAGTTAAACTTCGTATAAATACAAACGGCCATGCAAATTTTGTACACAGAAGAAATATTGTGCCTGAATTAGCAGGGCTGATTGATACAATATCCGTAAGTTTAAATGCTCCGACAGAAGAAGAATATAATGAGCTTTCACAGCCCTCATTTAAAAATGCATATGAAGAAGTTAAAAAGTTTATAAAAGCATCATCAAATGCTGGTATCCATACAGTTTGCAGTATTGTTGAGGGTTATAAAGGCAGACATATGGATATAGAAACATGTAAAAAAATCGCAAATGAACTTGGAGCAACTTTAAGAGTTCGTGAATGGATAGAAAACGGGTACTCATAAATAATTAAACGTTAAATATAGAAAGGAAAAAACATGAAATCTTTAGACAAAATCATGAAACCGAAAGCAATAGCTGTTATCGGTGCATCAACAAAAGAACACACAATCGGTTCAGATATTATGAAAAGATTGCAGGAATACAAATTCAACGGTAAAATTTACCCTGTAAACCCGAAAGGCGGAATTATTGAGGGCTTGCAAGCTTATACATCAGTAAAAGAAATTCCTGGCGAAGTTGATTTGGCAATCATTGTAGTAAACGCAAAATTCGTTTTAGATACAATTGATCAATGCCATGAAAAAGGAATTAAAGGCTTATGTATTATCACAGCAGGTTTCAAAGAAACAGGCGCTGAAGGTGCAGAAGCTGAAAAACAATTACTTGCAAAAGTAAGAGAATACGGCATGAGATGTGTAGGACCAAACTGCTTAGGTGTAGTAAATACTCACCCTGATATCAGAATGGACGGCTGCTTTGCAGAAAGTTTACCTGAACGCGGAAATATAGGTTTCGTATCACAATCAGGCGCTTTAGGCGGCGGTATTTTAAATATTTTAAAAGACTTAAACTTGGGCTTTGCACAATTCATATCAATCGGTAATCAGGCTGATGTAAATGCAGAAACTGCTTTAGAATACTGGGAAGACGAAGACGACGTTGAACAAATTCTTCTATATATGGAATCAATTCAAAATCCGTCAAACTTCAGAAACTTAGCATCAAGAATTTCCAAGAAAAAACCTATCTTGGCATTAAAAGCTGGTCGTTCAGCAGCCGGTGCTTCAGCAGCCTCTTCTCATACAGGTTCGCTTGCAGGTGCAGACAAAGCCGCTAATGCTTTGTTACATCAATCAGGTGTAATCAGAGAATATTCTTTGAAAAACTTATTCGCTACAGCAAAAGTTTTTGCTAACTGCCCTATACCTAAAGGCGACAGAGTAGCAATCATTACAAACTCAGGCGGCCCTGGTATCATGGCAACTGATGCTATATGTGAATACGGTATGCAAATGGCTAAAATTTCAGACGCGACAAAAGATAAGTTAAGAAGTTTCTTACCATCAGCAGCATCTGTTAAAAACCCGATAGACATGATTGCCTCAGCACCGATTGAACACTATAAACAAACATTAGAAACCGTTATAGCTGATGAAAATGTTGATATGATTATGGTAATTTACTTACCGTTCTTAGGTTTGAAAGATATTGATGTTGCAAAAGCCGTTATGGAAATTAAAGCGCAGCATCCTGAAAAACCTGTTATCGGCGTATTCATGACTAAGAGCGAATTCTTTACAGCCTTATCTGATATGAATGTAAATATGCCGTTCTTTATGTATGCAGAAGAAGCAGCAGACGGTTTCAACAGATTAAACCAACAAAGACAATGGATGGAAAGACCTCAAGGCAAAGTTCCTTGCTATGATGTTGACAGAGTAAAAGTTGAAAATATTATTAAATCAGCTTTAGCAGAAGGTCGTGACCAGTTAACAACATTGGAATCAATTGACGTTCTTCAGGCTTACGGTATCAGAGCTTGCAAATACGGTCTGGCAACAAATGAAAATGAAGTTGTTGAGTTAGGCAACTCAATCGGCTACCCTGTTGTAATGAAAATGACTTCAAAAACAACATCACACAAAACAGATGTAGGCGGTGTAAGAGTAAACATCCAATCTGAAGAACAATTAAGAGCAGAATACAAAGACTTAATCGAAAAATTAACAGAAAAAGGTCTTATTGACGGCCTTGAAGGCGTGATTATTCAGGAAATGGTTAAAGGCAACCGTGAAATGGTATGCGGTATTGCAACAGATCCTCAATACGGTCCTATGATGATGTTCGGTTTAGGCGGCGTATTTGTTGAAGCATTGAAAGATGTAACTTTCAGAATTGCACCTTTAACAGACTTAGATGCTCAAGATATGGTTAAATCAGTTAAAGCATACAAATTACTTCAAGGTGCAAGAGGCACAAAACCTGCTGATATGCCGCAAATTGAAGAAACATTACTGCGCTTGTCACAATTGGTAAATGACTTTAAGTTCATTGATGAACTTGATATTAACCCGTTGTTAATCAGTGAAAAAACAGGTGAAGGCATTGCAGTTGACGGCAGAATCAAGGTAAGACTGGCAGAAGCAAAAGAAGTTCTTGGATGTCAATGCGGATGCGGATCATTAACTTGTTCCTGCGGAAAGTAATTAAATAAATAAAAAAACAAAAAGCTCCCTTAATAAAGGGGGCTTTTTTAAAAATTTTTACAAATTCAAAAATTCCTGTCAATTTTTTTTGTTGATTGTTTTTATAAAATCGACAGGAATTTTTGACAATGCAGATAGACAAATCTCCTAAAAGCAGAATATCACCAAGTTTTAAGGCAGTTCATATTTCAGCCGTAAGGAACTTTACGGAAAATATAGAGAAAACTATTAATCTGTATGAGCTAAACGGAAAATATGACAAAAGCTTTTTAAAACTGCTGCCGCAAAAGATAAAAATGGATAAATTAATGCCTGATTTAACAGCACCTGCATATTCAAGATGGCAGGAAATGCTTCAATACGCAGTTGATAATGCGCTAAAAATCGACCATCAAAGCTATCTTGCAGTAACAGACAACAAACCTTGCGGGATATTGGTCTTTTTGCCCGGCAAAAACAAATTTCATCTGGATTGCATTTGTACTTGGCCTGTTGAATACGGCAAGAAAGTAAAACTTGCAGGCAGTACTTTATTTGCACAATTATTTAAAAAGTTTAGCGGTTCGAAAGCGCAAAAATTGAATTTGGAAGCAATAACTAATGGCCCATACGACACAGTGAGCAAATATAAAAAACTAGGTTTTATAGAATGCGGCGGAGAGGGCTCCAAAATTTTTATGGAAACAAATACCCAGCGGGCCGGCAAAAAACTTAAAGAACTGGAAGAAATCATCCATTTTGAAAATATAAACGATAACACAAACCAAAAACTAACCGAAATGTTAGAAATTTAAAATATCTTTTATAGGGATATCCAATGAATTTGCTAAAGCAACTATCTTTTTTATAGTCAAATTTTGTTCTCCCCTTTCAACTTTTCCGATATAATTAGTATGAACATTTGCAATTTCGGCAAATCTTTCCTGTGAAAGCATTCTTTTTGTGCGTTCAACCCTAAACCTTAATCCAATATGCTTTAACACATCATTGTAATTTTCCATATTGAAAATTTTATACTATTGACAATGTGTATTCTATACCATTACAATAGTGCAACAAGGAGACATTAAGATGAAAAAGAATGCATTTACATTGGCAGAAGTGCTGATAACATTAGGAATAATAGGTGTTGTTGCAACAATCACAATACCTACCATAGTCTTGAATTACCAAACAAAAGCTTGGGACACAGCATCACAAGTTTTTGAAAAAAAGCTTGAAGAAGCTTTAAAAGTAATGAACAGCCAGCAGACTTTGGCTGGATATGAAAATACCGAAGACTTTGTTAACGAATTAAGCCAACATCTTAAGATTACTAAAATTTGTAAAAATGATGACTTAACCTCATGTTTTGAAGACAAAGTGACGTGGGGAACAGATAACAAAGAAATAGATATGCAGGATATAAAGCATTCAAGAAATTTTGGATTAGAAGACTGGGATACAGAAACAATAGGGTTACAATTTGCTAACGGTACTACAGGTATTATTGTATACAATCCTGATTGCAGGCAAGACCCGTATTCAAACCAGATAAAAGGAACAGACTGTCTTGCTATATTGTACGATACATCTGGGTTTGCAAAACCTAATACACAAGCAAAAGATTTACGATCAATCAATGTTATAAAACTGGGCCAAGAATGTGCTTTTGAATCAGGCGGTTATTGTTACGGAAAAGCATTTTTCCCAACGCCTTTAAGTGTAGATGAATGCGAACAGTATTTAACAAGTATTGGATTATCAAACAACTGTTCCTCTAATGGAGTTATTTATTTTGCGGGAGCAATCAAGAAATGTGGCGGACCTGAACATTTAGCAGGATTTCCAGAGGGTTCAAAGGTTTGCACAACCGGTGGTGGCATAACAACAGCATATAGGAAACAAATGGCTCAAACATTAGGTTTAGTTTTTGTCCAAGATAAATATGATGATAAATTATATGATGATGTAATTGCCGTATGGGACTTAACACGATTCCATACATACTGCTCAGTATCTGGAGACTTCGGAGGTCAAGGGGCAGCTCCTTCATGGTATGATTTATATAGTGTATCCGATGTACAAGCCATATGCAAATACTAATAAGTTGACGCTTTGAAAATTTAATGTTTTAATAAACATATGAATTATATTTTTTACTTCTTAATAGTGGTTTCAATAATAGCGGGGGCAATAAACGGCAAACTTTCTGATGTCGTAAATGCAATTCTTTCAGGTGCGGAATTATCCGTAAAAGTTGCTTTTTCTTTAATCGGTATAATGGCATTTTGGCTGGGAATGATGAAAATCGCAGAAAAATGCGGTCTGATTGAGATAATTTCAAAATTAATAAAACCCGTTACAAAAAAAATGTTTAATGAAATCCCCGAAAACAGCCCTGCAATAGGTGATATTGCCATGAGTTTTTCAGCGAATGCTTTTGGACTTACAAATGCTGCAACACCTATAGGAATTAAGGCTATGGAGGAATTACAGAAAAATAATACAGACAAAAACTCTGCCTCAAATGCAATGTGCATGTTTTTAGCAATGAACACAGCAGGATTTCAATTAATTCCTGCAACAGTAATTGCTGTTTTAATAGGTATAGGATATAAAAATCCTACAGAGATAATCGCTCCAACATTACTTGTTACTACAATTGCATTCATTTCTGCAATATTATTGGCAAAATTATTTCAAAGATTTTGGTCTCCACAAGAAAATAAGGAGGTTAACCCATGACCTTCCAATCTGTTATGAATGTAATTTCTTTATGGGCACTGCCGTTTATAATTTTATTAATTCTTACAATGGGTTTAGTAAAAAAAGTTCCTATATATGAAGTTTTTACAGATGGAGCAAAAGACGGATTTAAAGTTGCCGTAAATATAATACCTTATTTGGTAGCAATCATTGTTGCTATATCAATGTTTAGAGCATCGGGAATAATTGAAATGCTGGAAAACGCATTGTCAGGAATTCTGGCACAAATACATGTGCCGGCAGATGTAATCCCTGTAATGATAGTTCGCTCACTGTCAGGTTCCGCGGCTCTCGGAGTATTTTCTGATATAGCAAATACTTTAGGGCCTGATGATTATGCCACAAAACTTTCTGCAATTATGGTAGGAAGCAGTGAAACAACTTTTTATGTATTAGCAGTTTACTTTGGTGCCGTAGGGATTTCAAAACTTCGTTATGCTCTGCTTGTAGGTCTGTTAGCAGATATTATCGGAATTGTTGCAGCAGTTTGCGTGTGTAATTGGATGTTTCTTTAGGCTCACTCCAACTTTGAGTATATCTTATGTTTTCTACAGGAATTACGGTCTTAACTAAAACTGCGTAATTTATATCAATAAAATTAATTTTATTAACTCGTTCTACAATAAAATTTTTACTACCGCAGTTATGACAAAATTTTTCCTGCGGAACTATCTGCCCGTTTTTTAAAATAGCCTTATGTTTAACACCGCAGCACGAACAGCGTATAATAAACCATTGGTTTTCGATTAATTCACCGCAATCCGAGCAATAGCCGATATCTTTATCCGGCGGGAATTTATCATGTTTGCATTCATGATTCCTTTTAAAAAATTCCATAATAAACATATTAATTTTATAATTACAAAAAATAATAAGTCAAAATTTTTAGTACTTATAAAAATAATAACAAAAGGCAGAACTTACAAATGTAAATTCTGCCTTTTTAAAATTAGATGTCGGCAACGGGCTATCTTCCCAAGCGGTGGCCCGCCAAGTATTTTCGCTGAAATGAGTCTTTACGACCGTGTTCGGGATGGGAACGGGTGGTTTCCTCACTCTTGGTCACCGACAAACTTAGTAACCAGTGCTTTCGCACATTGAAAGTTGCATAATGATTATAAGGTTCGCAATCATCCTAACTTATTTAGGAAAAGCCCTCGTCCGATTAGTATCAGTCGACTGAAAATGTTGCCATTCT
>CANUDF010000016.1 GCA_947857085.1 Candidatus Gastranaerophilales bacterium
ACACCCGCAAGGATTGCCTTAGTGCTGCTATGTTTCCATCCTGACACGGTTCGACAGCTTACGCCATAGTATCCTTAAACGTCAACAATTCTATTTATCTTATCAATACACCGTAAACCCTCACAACAGGCTCTGCACCCCGCATTAACTTCGGGTCAAGAGATTGCAATTCCCCGTGGAGCACGGCTTAAATTTATTTTATCACAAAAAAATTAATCTATTAATTTTACACTTAATGTAGGTATATTGTTGTAAAAATATGGCAGTTTATCTACTGCTGTAGTCCATGCTGACCATAAAACTCCTTTCGGTATTTGGGCCAGTCGTTTTTCCAAATTAGAGGCACTCTCTGTTTTAGCAACTTTTAAATTACTTATTGAGCCTAAATCACCTATATTAACTATAACGCTCTTTCCGCTGTATTTATGGTAATTTATCGCCGCATCAAGAGCCTTATGTACCTCTTTTATCCTGTTCTTTCTTCTAGGAGAAGCGATTCCAATACAGTGAATTCCGATATTTTCAGCATGTTCTATCAAAGCTTCGGATAACTGTTTAGATTTTTCAGGATTTGCATCAGCAATTATTAATCCTGTTTTAAAATCATTTCTAAGTACTTTTTGGTCGCCAAGAAGCAATGCTTTCATTGGATATAAAATTTTATCTTTAAGCTGCATTACAGTACGTTTGCAGCCCTTTATCTTGTTTAGTCCCAGTGTTTTATCAGCTAATTCAACGACGTCTTTGGAAATTGATTTTCTGCCTATAAATTTTTTCAGTGAAGCGACAGCAACACCTAATGCCAAAATCCCTGCTATGTAATTTGAGCGGTGTTCTTTAAATGAGAATTTGGGCTTATATTCTTCATTAGCAGTATAAAGAAACGGATTATATACATTATTTTTATCAAATGCGTTATCCGATGTAAAAGACCTATTATGCACTGCAACACGTTCAATTTTCATAACAATATTTTAAACCGTCGAATATTATTTTTTGCTAATTTATTAAGTTTTTTAAAGATTGCTTTACTCAGCTAGCTATTCAGGCTAATGTGAAAAGTTTTTATTACAGATATTCTCTAAATGTAGGAGAAAATAAATGACAGAACGTTTAGAAATGTATCGCTGTGAAATCTGTGGAAACCTTGTCGAAGTTATTATCGAAGGTAACGGTGAATTGGTTTGCTGCGGGCAGCCAATGGTGCTGCTGCATGGTAAATCAAGCGATGATGAGGGGCTTGAAAAACATGTTCCGGTGTTTGAAATAAAAGAAAATGGCGGAGCCGAAATTCGGGTTGGCAGTGTTCTGCACCCGATGAATGATGACCATTATATTATGTTTATAGAGACAGTTTCTGAAGACAGACAGCAGGCTCATTTGCAATACTTACATCCTGGTATGGAGCCCAAAATGTTATTAGAAAAGAAAATAGGTAAAACTTTAGCGCGTGAGTTTTGTAACTTACACGGTTTGTGGGAGGGCGAAAGTGATTAATAATAAAGTTAAAGAAATACTGAACGAACAAATTAACAAAGAATTTTATTCTGCTTATTTGTATTTGGCTATGTCAGCATATTTTGATGATATAGGATTGTATGGATTTGCAAATTGGACAAGAGTCCAGGCAAAAGAAGAAGTTGACCATGGAATGATTATTTTTGATTACATGAATGACAGGGACACACATGTGGAACTGAAACAAATTGACGCACCGGATACTGATTTCACATCACCTGTTCAGGTATTTGAAAAAGTTCTTGAGCATGAACGTTATGTAACTTCTTTGATTGATTCCATTGCAAATTTGTCTCTTGATGAGTGTGATCTTGCAACAAGAAACTTCATAAACTGGTATTTAAAAGAACAGGTTGAAGAAGAAAAAAATGCAAGTGATGTCATTACAAAGTTAAAATTATTCGGCGATGAAAAAGCTTCACTTTTTCTCATGGATGAAGAACTTGCAAAACGCGAATATAAAAAACACGACTATAATTAAATATTTCAAATTTGTAAACAATTTGTCCTTACAAAAATAATAGGCTATTATTATAGTGTTATGGGTAAAATTGTTGTAGTGGACGATGAAAAAATAGTTACCTCTGCCTTTAAAACTCTGCTTAAAGTAGAGGGCTTTAATGACACGCATTTTTTCAACAATCCGCTTGAAGCTGTTGAATTTCTAAAATTAGAAACTCCCGACATTATTATTTCAGATTTTATGATGCCTGAAATGAACGGTCTGGAGTTTTTGACTGCCGCCAAAAAACTTCATCCTGAAGTCAGCATGATACTTTTAACAGGTTATGCAGACAAAGAAAATGCTATTAAAGCAATTAACGATATTGGTTTATATAAATACATTGAAAAACCATGGGATAATGATGATTTGATTATCAATATAAAAAATGGTATTGAAAGAAGTCATCTTTTGGCAAGTTTACGTGAAAAAATTTCTGAACTTGAAGCTGCAAAAATAAGATTGGAAGAATATTCCGAAAATCTTGAACAAATGGTAAAAGAGCGTACTGCTGAATTATCTGCTGCAAATTTGAAGTTGAGCGGGATAATCAACTACTGTGCTGACGGAATTATTATTATAGACAGGCACGGAATAATTGAACAGGTAAACCCTGCCTGTGAGAATATGACAGGCTTGTCAGAGGTTGCTTTATGCCACATGAAACTTCAGGAGATTGCCTATTCTGATAACATAGACTTTAATAAGGCTTCTAAAAATAAGGAAGGTATTTTCGGGCTTGGGCCTGATAAATCAGAAGTTCTTATACGTGATTGCTATATAAGAAATTCTCTGAGTGATAAGCGTATACCTGTAGAAATTAACTTTGCCTCAATATCAACATCAGAACGGCAAAGGTATGTAGGAGTTATAAGAGATGTAAGCTTGCAGAAAGATACAGAACGCTTAAGAGATGATTTTATTGCAACTTTAACCCACGACTTAAGGACACCTTTATTAGCAGCAATTCAAACTTTAAAATTTTTTCTGGATGGGTCTTTGGGCAATCTTGAGGATAAACAAAAAGTTTTATTATCCACCATGCTGCAAAGCAATGAAGATTTACTCGGATTAGTGAATGCGCTGCTGGAAGTTTATAAATTTGAAAGCGGCAAATTGACATTGTGTAAAACGATTTTTCCGGTTAAAGATTTGATATCTCAATGCTATGAAGAATTGAAGCCGCTTGCTTCTAACAAGAATATTGCTTTTGTTTTACATTGTAATATATCCGACGATATTAACATATGTGCAGACAAAGGTGAAATAAAACGTGTCATGATAAATCTTTGCGGAAATGCTGTTAATTATACAAATAAAAACGGTAAAATAGATATATATGCAGGCGTTCATGACGGCGGAGATTTTATGTTTTCTGTTGCAGATAATGGTAATGGTATTCCCAAAGAAGATATTCCGCATTTATTTATGAGATTTTCTCAGGGAACTAGCAAAAAACGTTCTACAGGAACAGGTTTAGGGTTGTATTTATCCAGACAAATTGTTGAAGCCCATGGCGGAAAAATTTGGCTGGAAAGTAAAATGAGTAAAGGAAGCGAGTTTAGTTTTCTTCTTCCGGAAGTAGTTAAGGATAATTCAAGACAGGAAAGACAGGTTGTAAATGGCTAATATTAGAGTTTTAATTGTTGAAGATCACGATATGGCGCGAATGGGTTTATCAGTTATACTATCCAAAAATCCTAACATTGAAATTGCTGATATGTCTGCTGATGGAGAAGATGGTGTTAACAAGGCTATTCAGCTCAAGCCTGATGTTGTAATAATGGATATAGGACTTCCGACAATTGATGGAATTGAGGCTACCAGAAAAATCAAATCAAAAAATCCTGCAATAAAAGTTTTGATGTATACTTCAAGAGAAGAAGAGGATGACATTTTTGATTCATTTAAAGCCGGTGCTGACGGTTATATAACAAAAGGTGCCACCTCTGAGCAGACAGTTGCCGCAGTAATTGCAGTTTCAGAAGGAGCTGGCTGGCTTGATCCTGCTATTGCAAAGGTTGTGTTAACAAATATAAGAAAAAGTACTGATACTGACAAAAAACGCGGTGAAATAAACTATAAACTGGGTAAAAACTTATATGGCTTGACAGAACGTGAAATGGAAGTTTTAGCACTTATTGTTGACGGTTTAAGCAATCCGCAAATTTCAGAAAAATTAGTTATTACCTTATCAACAACCAAAACTCATGTGCATAGCATTTTACAAAAATTATACGTTGAGAGCCGTTCTAAGGCCGTTGCAACTGCAATGAAAGAGGGTTTGGTATAAAATTGCGTATATGTGTTTTTTTGTTATCATTCATAGTTATATTTAATCTAACTTGCAAGGCAAACGCATTTGAACTTAAAAAGAAAGATGCTCGTGAAAGAGAAGCAGAATATGTTCATAAAGTATTAAAAGAAGAAGAAAAAGAAAAATATGACCGTAAAAAATATAATTATAAACCATCAGGTTATATGACTGTTGATGAATATGAAGCACTGTCAACATACAAAAATAAAACTGAAGATAAAATAGAAATACCAAAAGTCAAAAAAAGTTCTGACATGAAATATGTACCTCAGCCTACATATCGAATAGTCCGTTATAATGATCCTCCGGGCAGTCCTGAACTTAATATCACTAAAAAATTTTTTAAGCTGCGGCAATACAACGGTCAGGGGATAACAGCACCCGATTTTTCTATAATGGTTTATCCTGTAGTGTATTATTATCCTAACAGTGCGTCTACTGCTTCGGATTTATTTGTTATAAAACTGGAAGAAGACGGGACTCCTCTGAGCAAAATTTTGCGTGCTAATGTTGTAAAACGCATACCGGAGCCTATAGTTTCTACTGATAAGTCAATTGATAATTCAGCTGCTTTCAGAACATTAACTCCAATTGATTTTTCAGCAGACAGCAGTAAATTGCTGCTCAAGGAAAAAATCGGAAGTTCTCTCGACGGAATTTGGCAAACAAATGCTATTGTATATGACTTTGAAACAAAAACTTCATACAATCTTGTTGAAGTGCGCGATGCTATCATATATTACTGGAAAGAAAATAAAGGATTAAATCTTGATGACGTACGTTGGGATATTTATCCTTTAGGGTTTATGAAAAATGAACCTGACAGAATTGCTGTTTGTGCCTATGCATATACAGGAAAAGCTCCGGTTTTTCTAGGGATTTGGAGTGTGGATTCACATGGAGAGCAATCCAGACTTATTTCTTTTGATATCGCAGATGTAGAAATAAGTATAAACGGATTTAAAATAGTACAAGATGGAGTTGTTAAACCTGTTATACTGGAAAATGAAGAAAAAGCACAGAAAAAGTTAGAAGAAAAACAAGCCAAGGATGAAAAGAAAAAAGAAGAAGCTTATTACAAGCAGCTTGATAAAGAATGCAAGCAAAAATTGAAGCAAATGGATACTGAATTCAGAGAAACAAGAAAAGACTATATAAAACAGCGAAGCATCGGAGGTACAACAACTTTTAATGAAGCGCCTGCACAGTTCAAGGAAATAAAAATAAAACAATTAACTAAAGAAATTAAAAAAGATGAAAAACAACTTCAAAAGGATTTAAAATATCTTAAAAAGCTAGATAAAGAACTTAAAAAGATCCAATCTTCTAATTAGGTAAATTATTAACCAAGGCTTCTTTTTGAAATCTTGTTAAGCGTTTTATTCTGTATTCCTCCTTCATTGCCTCTTGTTTGCTGTTAAATTCTTTTGTCCAGAGTAATTTAACCGGTTTACAGGCTTTTGTGTATTTTGCACCATGTCCTTCAACATGCGCCTTAAAACGTTTTTCTACATTATCTGTATAACCGCAATAGTATGTATTTTTTTCTGTTAAAAGTATATATACATAAAACTTTTTATCCATATAAATATATAAACAAATAAGAGCGGTTAATTTAACCGCTCTTTAGTGTATTTTTTATAAATTAGCAGAATGAAGAAAAACCTCCGCAAGAAGCTCCGCCGCAGGAACCTGAAGAAAAACTTCCTGCTGATGTAAAGCCTCCGCCGCTAAATCCGCCTAATACAGATACAGCATTTGAAAAATCGCTTAAAAAGCCGCCCATTGCTACAGTATCATTACCTTCGTATGATGCATACATGCTGTAGTTAACAGCAAAAGGATTACTTGAAATAAATTCATCATATTGTCCCATTGTCATCAAGCCGTCTTCAAACAACATTGCTAATGAACCTGCTGTTTCAACAACTTCTGCCGGTTTTTGGGCCTCTGCAACATAAGTTCTTTCAGAATTTGAAGGTTGTGATAATGTGATCATCTTAACTCCTCGTTTAGTCTCGTGTTACATATATATAAAGTTTATAATTTTTTTGTGATTTCAGCATGGATATTTTTTGTTACATTCGTTAACATAAAAAGTAAAACTATTGATTTACCATAAAATAAACCTGTGGATTGATGTATGTTTGCATATAAGACATTAATATATTAGTGGATAAATAACAGATTAGGGGATAGTTTTGAAAAGAATATTATTAATACTTTCAATATTTTTTATAGGACTTGCCGTTCAAGCAGCAGACAATTATCTACATACAATTGTTCTTGAAGGCACTGATGACGGCTATAATATTATATTAAAGACAGACGTACTTCCACAGGTAAAGAAAACAATCAAAAATAAAGATAATTTGATTTTATATATAAAAGGAATCAAAACGTCAGATTCTGTTAATGCTCTATATAAAAGTACTAACGATGTGAATAGTCTTGTAGTTGAGAATACAGCATCTGACGAAATCAAGGTATATATTCAGGCAAAAGATATTGCTAAAGCTACAGTAATGGCCAAGACGAACGGTGGTGAGCCGATTATAATTAGTGAAAGATTTCCTTTAGAAAAAGTTATATGGTCAATAATTGTTTTAGGAATATTAGCAATTGTTGTTAAATCTGCAAAAGCAATTACAGATTATGAAAATTCTATAGTTATAAAAAAAGATATTAAAGATAGGGAGATTGAATTATATAGAAGTTTTCAAAAAGAACTTGCTGATATGCCTAATATTAATTGTAAAATTAAAAATGCATACGCTTCTAATGTTATGCCACGGTCAAGACGTAACTATAAAGAACTTGCAAGAATGTAAGGCTTAATTAGGATATAAAGAAGTAATTATGGATAATCCTTTCAATCATTTGAGAGGATTTTCCGTTTCCATAAGGATTATGTGCTTTTAATCTTGAATCTTCTTTTGATTTTGACAAAACTTCTTCACTGTAATCAACAATTTTATCATAATCAGCCCCGACAAGAATTGAAACTCCTGCCTCAATACCTTCCTGTCGTTCTGTTTCATATCTCATAACAAGCGTAGGACAACCAAAAGAGGGGGCTTCTTCCTGAATACCGCCCGAATCTGTCAATATGAGTTTTGCGTTTTTCATTAGATATACAAGATATGGATAATCAAGCGGAGCTAACAATTTAATCTGTTCATATTTGGAAAGACGTGAGTAAATTTTATCGTGCACATTGGGATTAGGATGAACAGGAATAATAAAAGTATGATTAGAATACTCTTTAGCAAGATATTCTATTGCATCAATAATTCTATCAATCCGAACCCCATGATTTTCTCGCCTGTGAACTGTAATTAAAACCAGATTATCATCAATTTTTATATCTTTTGAAAGAAAATACTCAGCAGATTTTTCCATTATATCTTCTGATAAGCAGAATAATGCATCTATAACGGTATTACCTGTAACAAAGATTTTATCAGGTGAAATATTTTCTCTCAATAAAGCCTGTTTATTTTTTTCAGTCGGAGCAAAATTTAGTTCTGCAACACGAGAGGTCATTTGCCTCATAACCTCCTCGGGGAACGGTTCATAAATATCATATGAACGTAGTCCTGCCTCAACATGAAATGCAGGTATTTTCCGGTAATAACTTGCAAGAGTACCGCATAATACCGTCATAGTGTCACCTTGAACAATAGTTGCATCAATATTATGGTCGGAAAAAACTTTATCCAAAGCTGTTAGAATTCTTGTCTGAATTTCAGCCAAGGATTGATTTTCACGCATACAGTCCAAATTAATATCAGCTTTTAGACCAAAATAATCTAATGTCTGGTTAGATAATTCTTTTTGTTGTTCTGTATTGCATATTATAACATTATATTCCAAATGATGTTTTCTAAGTTCCAGAATAACAGGTGCAAGTTTTATGACTTCAGGTCGAGTGCCAAATACAACTAATATATTTTTCATACACAAAGTTTATTATAAAAATCATTCTTATGCAATAAAAAATAAAGCGGAATCAAGATTATACAATTTGGCGATTTATTATTTAACAGATATTTTATAATGAAAACGGGAGGAGTAATATGCTAAATTTATATATACTAGAAACATGTCCATACAGCAGAAAAGTTATGGATTTTTTAGAAAATAACAATATAAAATACAACAAAATTGATGTTGCTGATAAAAAAAATTTGGAAAAATTGCTGGAACTTGGAGGAATGCAGCAGGTTCCTTTTTTAGAAGATACTGAAAATAACATAACAATGTATGAATCAGAGGATATTATTGCATACATTAAAAATTTACATAAATAGGTGAAAAATGTTTTATAATTACAATAAATCAGGCAGTTTTGAATATAATGAATGTTCCGGAAGCGGCATGTGCTCGATAGCTCCCAGTATCTCGTCCTTTCAGGAAGTTATGCTTATTATTTTGCACTCTATAACATTTTATGTACTTAAATTGGAAAAACTCAATTATAATTGCAATGAAATAAAAAAAAGTCTAGTTGCTAATATATCTAACCTTATAAGTTCTACAGTATACAGTGATGAACAATTACTCAATATAATTATATGCAATTATAATGATTTAATAAGGCTAAAAAGAGAATATAAAGAACTTTGCAAAAGTCGGGATATAGAATGCAGAGATTTAAAACTGAAATTAAAATTAAAACCAAACATGGGTTTATCTGATGTTTTAAGCCTTGGGCAGCGATTTATTAACATAAAAAATAAAAAAATGGATGCAACACAGAAATGTTATGCAGAATTGCTTTTTGTTGCAATAAAAAGTGTATCTCTCAGTATTGTTAAACTGCTTGATTTTGGACACGAAAATGAATATGCAATAAGCAAAGTCTTAGATGCAGTTAATACTTTTAATTTTAGTACATTTCCGCTTAACAAAGCAAAAATATTAATATCAGATTTAGCAGCTATTGATCTAGAACTCTGGCAGCAGCGAAAAGATGCACAAACCGAAAGTTTCGGCAGTATATCAAAAACTGAAGTCTCTTTTTCTACACGAGCTGGAAAGGCCATACTAGTTTCAGGTTCAAGCCTTAATGATTTGTATAACTTACTTAACTATTTAAAAGATAAAAAAATTGATGTTTATACACACGGAGATTTATTAATTGCCCATATATTTGAAAAGTTCAAAGAATTTGATAATTTAAAAGGGCATTTCGGCACGGCAAATGACAATTGTGTATTAGATTTTGCAACTTTTCCGGGACCAATACTTTTAACAAAGCATGCAACACAAAATATAGAATACCTAATCAGGGGCCGGTTATTTACAACATCTTCAATTGCTCCCAAAGGAGTTACTAAAATAGAAGATAATGATTATTCGGTTATGGTTGCTGCCCTTGAAAACTCAAAAGGTTTTGCAAGAGCACATAAAAGAGATAGTGTTGCTGTTGGCTTTGATATTAACTATTTGTCTGATAAACTAGATGAGATTTCTGAAAAATTAGATAAAGGTATAATACAAAATATATTTTTATTTGGGATGTCAAATTTTTCAAACGAACAAGCAGATTATTTTGATCAGTTTCTAAAGCTAATACCTAAAAATAGCTACGTAATCAGCTTCTCATATCACTGTCCATGTGAAAATCTATTATATTTGAATATTGCAAACAATTTTCCACTGCAACTAACAGTACTTGATTTGTTTTTTTCAAAAATCCCTGTTACGTCTAATCAGTTAACGTTTTTCCTGACAAAATGTGACGCTAATACTCTGTCAATAATGATTAGTTTGAAAGAAAAAGGTGTAAAAAACATTTATCTTTCCAGCTGTCCGCCGACAATAATTAATCCGGCAGTTATGAATTCATTTATGCAGCTATATTCTATAAACAATTTGTCTTCGCCCAAAGCTGATTTAAATAAAATACTGTAACAAAAAAGCCCTCATATAGAGGGCTTTTTTTATAAAATACCAAATTAGTATCTATAGTGTGCAAATGCCTTGTTAGCTTCAGCCATTTTGTGGGTATCTTCACGTTTTTTGCAAGCTGCACCTTGACCGTTTGAGGCATCAATTAATTCATTTGTTAATTTGTCGATGAATGATTTACCGTTTCGTTTTTTAGCAGCTTCAATTAACCATGAAGATGCAAGTGCAAAGCCTCTGTCTGCCTTTACTTCAATAGGCACTTGATATGTAGAACCGCCGATACGTCTTGCTTTTACCTCAAGTAAAGGTGTAGCATTAGTTAAAGCTTTTTGGAATAAATCCATTGCTTTTTCATTAGTTCTTTCTTCTATTTTAGTCATGGTTGAATAGAAGATTTTTTCGGCAAGAGACTTTTTACCGCGTCTCATAATTCTGTTGATAAATTTAGAAATATCAACACTGTTATATACCGGATCCGCTAATGGAACTCTTTTTGCAGGTTTAGAACGTCTTGACATTACTTACCTCCCTTTGCTTTTTTAGCACCGTATTTAGATCTGCTTTGAGCACGGTTAGCAACACCTGCTGTATCTAAAGTACCTCTAACGATGTGATATCTGACACCTGGAAGATCTTTTACCCTTCCGCCTCTGATAAGAACAACACTGTGTTCTTGCAAATTATGACCAATACCCGGAATATATGAAGTTACTTCAAATCCGTTTGTTAATCTGACTCTGGCAACTTTTCTAAGTGCTGAGTTTGGTTTTTTAGGGGTTGTGGTATAAACCCTTGTACATACTCCGCGTCTTTGTGGACAATCCATCAACGCAGGAGATTTTGTTTTGTCGATTAGCTTTTTACGCTCTCTGCGTACAAGCTGGTTAATTGTAGGCATTTTGTTCTCCTTTTTAATTTTTACTTACATATTACAGAAAATTTTATTAACCTGAAACCCTTACTCATTCCGGTTATATTGCCTGTTAAAAGTATTCCGGCTTTTTCTGTAGCACCTGCCGTCAAATCCAGCACGAAAATTTCGACAGAGTGTATCTATATCTAACTACAAGCAAAATAAAAAGTCAATCTTGCTTTTTAGCAGAAAATTATGAATTTTTTGTAAATTTATGCTATAATTTAATAAAAGAGGTGACAATGTATTTTAATAGAAAATGTAAAATAACTTTTATCTGTCATGGAGCAACTATATATTCAGAAGAAAACAGATTTTCTGATGTAGAAAATTACCCGCAGTTAAGTGAACTTGGACAGGAGGAGGTAGAAAGAATATGCGAATTTCTGCGCCGTCGTGGTGTTAAAAATGATGTAATATATACATCTCCTTCGCAAAGAACTGTACAGACTGCCAAAATGATTGAAAAATTATACAAAAAAGACAGTATCATTCTGGAAAATTTAAGACCTCGAAAATGCGGTAAACTTAACGGACTAACACTTGAACAGATAGAAAATAAATACCCCAACCTGCTGGAAAGCTGGTTTAACAATCAAGAATACGATGAAGAACTCGAAGCAGAAAGTATTAACGATTTTATCAATCATACTAAAAAAATTATAGATGAAGTTGTAGCACAAAACGCAGGTAATCGTGTAATAATTGTTACTCACCCTGAAGTTATTCAAGCCGCAATCTGTTCAGCACTTGAGATGCCATCAAGCAAAATTGCAAAAATATTTATTAAAACAGGCAGTGCTACACAAATAAGCTATTATGAAAAATGGGCAAGTCTTGTCTATTCCGACTATACTCCTATTTTTTGATTAGAGGCAAGCAGATTTCTGCTTTCTTCAATCAAAAATTCTTTACCGGGTTTTATATCTATAAAGTCCCATGGCAATTCCTGTCCATAGGTGTAATTAGAAAGTGCATAATAATCAGTATCAATTCTATTTTTAGCCGCAGATTTGAAGGCCCCCAAACCTGAATTCTTCTTGTAAACTTCAATAAGATACTCTGTAAAGTTCTCGTCACCCCGAGACAACACGGCCTGATAGTAATCCCATTTAATACTTCCAAATTGTGCTTTAACGCCCAGCTTATGAAGTTCTTTTTTAATATATTCGGCCTTTTTTTCTAATAACTTTGTTGTTTCGCGGCCGCACCACTGAAATGGTGTATTGGGTTTTGGTACAAAGCTGGAAAATCCGAATGATATATCAAAACTTTTATATTGTTTTTTAATTTTTTCGGCTAAAAGCACCATTTCTTGTAAATCATCCATTGTTTCGGTCGGCAAGCCTATCATTCCATAAAACTTGAGTCCTTTAAGCCCGTTATCACTTGCAATTTTTATTGCGTTAAAAATTTGTTCTTCTGATAAATTCTTATTGATAACGCGTCTTAACCTTTCACTACCTGCTTCAATAGCAAGAGTAGTATTTTTCTGTCCTGCTGCAACAAGCATCTTTACAACTTCCGGGCTAAAAGCATCAACCCGCATAGATGAAATGCTCATATTAATTTTATGACCGTATTTTATTTTATCATATATATAATTACATATTTCCTTAAATTTAGGATGTGCAGTAATTTGAGCACCTAATAATGCAATTTTATCAGTATATTGCAGCCCGAGCTCAATAGTTGAAATTATTTCTTCATAAGGCACAAAACGGACAGGCAGATTTAAGTAAGATGCAAGACAAAAGCCGCATCTATTTGCACAGCCTCTTTCAACTTCTATTATAAATGTATTTTTAAAAAATGCGCGTTCACTGATAATAGGAGTATAAATGCATTCTGAAAGACGTTTAGTAATCTTTTTTACATTTTTTTTGCTTAAACCCGGAACATAAATTCCCTCAATATCCGATAACATTTTTAAGATATCAGCTTTAGATTTATCCTTATTTTCTTTACATAATCTTGCAACTGTTAAGTTTAAATCTTCACCGTCACCTATTATAAAAAAGTCGAAGAAATCAACGTAAGGTTTAGGATTTGCCGTAACAACAGGTCCTCCTGCAAATATTAGCGGGTATGAGCTATTTTTCCTGTCACTACTTTTTAAAGGTATACCATATTGTTCAAGCATTGAAAAAATCGCAAGAAAATCCATATCAAATGAAAAAGAAAAGCCTATCAATCCAACATTCTTTTTATGAATACGGGTTGTTTTAGTGTCTTGATATATTGGCTCAATATCAATATCTTCGGTTTCATCTATAGTTTTAAGCATCCAGAGGTATCCTAATGATGAAAGTGCAAACGATTCAGGCCCGGGAAATGCCATCCAGATGTTAAAATCAGCATTTTTGCTTGGATTTCTTTTATATAAATATATATCAGAATTATTCTGCATTTTCTTCAATATTTTTACCTCTATTAATAGGAATTAAATATAATTCATCAATTAATACGCATACTGTTGCGGCAATTGCCGGAGCAAGAATAACCCCCCATACACCTAAAAACTGCTGTGCGACAAATAAGGAGAAAAATACCATTAACGGATGTAATGCCATAAATTTTCCGAACAAAAACGGTCTAATCATATAATTTGAAATTTGCTGAACAATTAAAAACGCAGCAATTGCAAGAATAACCTTTACCCAGCCTAATTGCGCCGCAACCAAAATGATTAAAGCAAGCGCTATGGTAGGTCCTAAAATAGGTATAATATCTAATATACCGGAAATTAAACCTAAAAGCAGAGAGTAATCAATACCTAAAAGCATTAACGAAAGCATAACCATTATACCCACAGTAACCATTGAAAGGATTTGAGCACGCACATAACTGCCCACTTTAAGAGTTATTGAGGATAAAATGCAGCTTGCCATATCTTTCAATTTTGGCGGGAAAAATTCTAAAAATTTGGTCCGCAAATAACTTTTATCTACTAATAAATAAAATACAATCATTGTTATTGCAAAGCCAACAACAAGAACCTGTGTAAGTCCCATGGTAAAATTAACTGATTGATTAAATATATTTTGTGCTAAATCAGATGACGAGCCTATAATAGAATTCAAATCAATCAAATCAGAAATATTTTGTCCATTATATTCCTGTGTCAACAAAAAATTTGAAAGTGCTGCAAGTTTTGCCGGCAGCATAGTTACAAAAACTTTTATTTCTTTATATGCAATAATAAAAATAGGTAAAAATAAGGCAACAACAGCAATAAAACTTCCGGTAATAACAGTAGTTGCGGCCAAACCTCTGCTCATTTTATCCTGAAGTTTGTTAACATAAGGATTTAGTGCAGCAGCTATAACATAAGAGGCAAAGAACAACAGCAATATGCCCGTAATTTTAGGTATCAATATAAGCAGAATAACGACCAGAATAAGAAAAACAATGTTTTTGGGTGTCCAAAAATCTTTAAACATATTTACCTCTCAATTAATTATACAATTGATTTTATATAAAAAATATAAAATATGCAATAAATCACCTTGGTTTCCTAATGGTTAGCATAAATAAATGTATTAAGTTTTGTAACAAAACACACTTAAAACAGCAATAATACATGATATATATACTTTATATATTTACGAGGACTAACACGAGGACGAAACATGGGTTTCTTATTAGGCATGAACGGAAAACTTATGGCGGGCAAGAGAGTTCGACAACTCCAGGCCCGTATGATGAGCGTTCAATCACAATTGAGACGCGCAACTCGTGATATTGAAAGTATGGAAAGACAAATTAATGCTCAACAAAGACAAATGACAAATTCCATACGTACTTACGGTTCTTTACAAATGTACGGTATGCAAACTGCAAACCAAATGAATATGCAGCAGTTGCAAGCTTCTATATTTGGTGATTTTTATGCTCAAGCCGGTAATGATATGTCCAAATGGACTGATGCTCAACGAAGTGATTATACAAATTTAACATCAAAATACCAAATGCAAGCAGCATTAATGAATAACGAAATGGGTTCTATGCAACAAATGATGCAAACAACAATGGCACAACAGCAGCAACAAATTGAAAATGAAGTAGAAATGCTTAAAGAATTGCAGCTTGAACCATTGAAAGATCTAGAAGAAGAATTACAACTCGAAAAAGAAACATTAGACTCACAAATTCAATTAGCTCAACAAGATTATGAAGCTTGCAAAGAAATGGAAAAAGCAGGAGCTAAAAACTTAACACCGCAATACACAGGTCAAGGTTGATATAAATAAAGAAAACGGTTATTAAAGACTCAAAGTTTTAATACTTTGGGTCTTTTAATTTAAAAACCGTCTATATTAATAGCTTTAACAGGACATTCTATTGCTGCATCAATACAGCTGTCTTCATTCCCGCACACCAAATGCGGATTTACTATTGCAAAATTGCCGGTAATTTCAAAAACTTCAGGATTAATTGCAGAACATGCTCCGCAGCCTACACAATTTGAAGATATACTAACGTGCATATTCAATATTTACATAATTAGATAATTATGTAATTCCCTGAAAGTTTAATCTTCGTTGTTAACGACTTGTGCACCGTTTTTCTCTATATCCAGAGTCTTGATAACTGCTTTAACATTCAAGTCAGCCCAGGTTTCTTTTACTATTGAATGAATTTTATCAATATTGTTCTTATGAGAAATTATTAATATAGAAGGACCTGCACCGCTTAATACACAGCCCAAAACATTATCTTCATGCTTTAGATTATTCATGATTTTTTCAAGGCCTGGAACAAGCTTCATTCTATAAGGTTGATGTAATTTATCCTGCAAAGCCAGTTTCATAAGCTCTGCATCTTTTGTATTTATAGCTTCGACAAACATTGCCATGCGTTTTGCATTAAAGACGGCGTCAGCCATAGGAACCTCTTTAGGCAGAACTGATCTTGAAATATCTGTTGATAGCTCATAATCAGGAACACATACAGTAATTGTCCATTCATCAGGCCAGTTAAGCTTTCTGTAAACAACTGTACAATCTTCCTCCTGTGAAGAAATAACCAAACCGCCGACAATAGCAGGTGTAATATTATCAGGATGTCCTTCTACTTCTGTTGCAATAGATAATAAAGCTGCCTCATCTGCAGGTCTTCCCAAAAGTTCATTAGCAGCTATCAAACCGCCGACTATTACAGATGCGCTGCTTCCCAGGCCTCTGGCAATAGGTATATTTGAATGGATATTTATTTTTAACTCACTAGGAGTCTGGCCTATAGAATTATACAACAATTCTACAGCCTTATATATTAAACTGTTTTCATCAAGCGCAAGGTGCTCTATCGACAATTCATCAACAGCATCATCTTCTGAAATAACGTTAATTTCAATACCTGTGCCGGGTAAAACAGTTTCTTCAATTGTGACGGTATTATATATCGGCAATGCCATACCCAGACAGTCAAATCCTGGGCCTATATTTGCGGTTGTTGCCGGAACTTTTACACTGATTTTCATATTTTTCCTCTTTACCTACCATATAGTATAACAAAAACATAAAAATATACGAATACTAAGATTTTTAACGAATTTGAACAATTCACACAATACGATATAATAACTGTATGTACGAGTTTTATCCTTACTTTACAAACGACGGTTCAGTTGGACTATACAGTCCGGCTGATGATGATATTTATCACTCTACTTACGGCGCCTTGTCTGAAGCATATGAAAAATTTGTCTTGCCTGCTAACTTTGATGAATATTTTAAAACACATAATGAAATAAAAATTTTAGATATATGTTATGGCATTGGTTATAATTCAAAAAGTTTTTTAAATTATTTTCTGCAAAATTTTGAAAAAAAAATTAAGGCTTTAAATATATCTATCGACGAGATAGATACCGATAATAAATTTAGTAAGATTTTTATAAAAGCTATAGACATAGATAAAAATTTAATTTATCTATCACCATTTATAAAAATGGATAAAAAAATTTTTTTCAATAATAAAATTAATTTTTCGCATGAAAAAATTTCCAGATTATTAAAAAAAGACACAAAAAGAAAATACAAATTTGAAAAATACATAAATATAATTTTATTAAAAAAAATTATAAAATCTTTTCCGGAAATTTTTGACGATATCGAATTTAATAATTTGCTAAAATCAAAAAAATATAAACCTTATTTTGATAAAAACATATGCCGAATTTATGAATTTTATAAAAATTCAGGGTATTATAAGACCCTTAAAAGCCGTTTCAGAGCCTATTTACATAATATATATTATCGGTATATATCGAGAAGCTATAAAAAGGCACTGAAAGCCCTTAAATTACACGATTTTAATTTTGAATTAGAAATTAATGATGCCAGAAAGGCTATAAAAGAAGACTACAACACCTATAATTACATTTTTCTAGATGCCTTTACGCCGGCAAAATGCCCCTGCTTATGGACTGTGGACTTTTTTAAACTTTTACATAAACATCTTGAAGAGGATGGATTGTTACTAACTTACTCTAATTCAGCATCCGTCCGAAATGCAATGATACAAGCAGGATTTTGGACAGGTAAAATATACAGTAAAGAACTTGATAAATTTATAGGAACGATAGGGACAAAAAAACTTGAACTCATAAAACATGGCCTTTCTGAATACGATTTAGGCTTGATTAATACAAAAGCAGGCATTGTTTACAGGGATAAAAATTTATCTCTTGATAATGAGTCTATAATAAAAGTACATGAAAAAGAAGTTTCCGAAAGTAATTTGTTATCCAGTTCAAAATTCATCAAATTATTTCGGAAGCAGACTAAATAAAAACAGGATATAAATTATGAAAAAATATGATATTGTAGTAGTGGGAGGCGGAACTGCCGGCTGTGC
Organism: Candidatus Gastranaerophilales bacterium; assembly: GCA_947857085.1. GTDB lineage: Bacteria > Cyanobacteriota > Vampirovibrionia > Gastranaerophilales > Gastranaerophilaceae > SIG32. The sequence continues at coordinate 18,028 of CANUDF010000016.1, forward strand.
AGCTGCATACACAGCAGCAAAACTGGGTCTAAAAGTATTATTACTTGAAAAAAATATACATTTAGGCGGAACAATCACCTCTGGTCTTGTCATTCCGGTTATGCAATCCGGAGAAAATCAAATTAATACTGATTTTTATAATGATTTTATAACTGAACTTGCAAATTTAGGCGGGCAAGTGACCTATCAAAACAACAAAGGCTGGTTTAATCCTGAGCTTGCAAAAATCGCTCTTGATGATATGTTAGCAAAAGTCAATGTAGACGTGCATTTTTGTACTACCATTCATAAAATTGACTGTAAAGATAAGCATATAAAGACTGTATATATTGATCCACAAATTTTATCGGTATATAACGATGCGATACAAATACAACAACACATGTTATGGGAACCTATCGCTGCGAGATATATAATTGATGCAACAGGAAATTGCGAAATTGGGAAACTTTTAAATTGTGAATTTTTAGAAAATTCACAAAATTTTCAACCTGTGAGTTTAAGATTTATAATGAGCGGAGTGGATATTGATGAATTTGCAGATTGGATTGAAGATTATGATAAAGACCGATTAGTTACAACTATAGAGCGGACTTCAGCAGGAACACACTTCTCCACAGCATATACATGGGATACAGATAAACACTGGGCTTTAGCACCTTTATTTGATGATGCTGTAGCAAAAAATTTACTTAAAGACACTGATAGAAACTATTTTCAGCTATTTACCATAGCTGGAATGCCTGATTCTGTGGCTTTTAATTGCCCTCGAATAGTACAAAATATCAATCCTATGGCTGTAAAAGATGTATCAGAAGCCTTAAAAGAAGCCCGTAGAGGCATTCTTAGACTGTCAAATTTTTGTAAATTTTATCTGCCTGGATTTAAAAATGCATATATTTCAAATATTGCAGACAGCTTAGGAGTAAGGGTTTCAAACCGAATTAGGGGGAAATATGTATATACTGAGAAAGATATCAAATCAGGTAAAAAGTTTGAAAATCCTGCTGTTATATCTAATTATCCTATAGACATACACACAAAGGAAAAAAACTCTTCAACGCTTGAACAAATCGGTGAATATCAATTACCGATAGAAGCGTTGATGTCAAAGGATTATGATAATCTTTTTGTTGCAGGCCGCTGCTTATCGGCGGATTACAATGCGCAAGGGGCATTAAGGGTTCAAGCCAGCTGTTTTTCAATGGGAGAAGCCGTTGCTAAATATATAAAATCTAATCTTTCTTAATTTTAGACAAAAGTAACTGCGCTGCATTAAGGAGCGGGTCTATAGTCGGCGAAAAAGGCGGTGCATAAGTCAAATCATTTCTGGTAAATTCTTCAACTGTGAGCCTGCCAAGCAGCGCTGCAGTCAAAGCATTAATTCTTTTATCAGCATCACCGGCTCCTACAGCCTGTGCCCCTAGCAGCAGTCCTGTAGTCCAATCAGCAGTCAGTTTTAAAGTAATATTATTTACATCCGGCATATAACCGACCTTATCATTCTTAGTTACAGAGGCTGATACAGGTTTAAATCCCAGCAATTTAGCTTTTTTTTCTGTCAAGCCGGTCATTGACATGGTAAGTGAAAGACATCTTACAACGGCAGAACCAAGTATACCGTCAAAATCATCATAACCACCGCTTAAATTAATAGCTGCTGTTCTGCCTTCTTTATTTGCCGTTGAACCCAGAGGCACCCAAACTTTTGAACCGGTAATAATAAGTGTTTTTTCTGCACAATCACCGCAAGCATATATATGAGGTAGATTTGTGTGCATATGTTTGTTTACTTTTATAGCACCTGATTCACCTATAGCAACACCTGCCTCTATAGCGAATTCAACATTTGGCCGGACTCCTGTACATATGACCACCATATCAGTATTAAATTCTTTACCTGAACCTGTCTTGACACCGCGGACTTCACCATTTTCATTTGAAAATAATTCTGTTACAAGTTCGGAAGTTAAAATTTCGAACCTGCCATCGCTAATACTTATTAGCTGTTCATAAATTAATGTAGAGATATCATCATCAAAAATCGGAGCAGTATATGGTGCAAACTCAACCATTGTAACTTTAAGACCAAGTTCAACAAAAGCTTCCAGAAGTTCCAAACCAATGTACCCGCTGCCTATTATAGTTGCATGTTTCGATTTTAGTGCTTTTTCTCTTATATTTATGCCATCTTCAACATGTCTAACAGTAAAAACATTTTTCAAATTAACATTTTCAATAGGAGGAATAATAGGCCGTGCACCGGTTGCTATAACAAGCTTATCATACTCAACAAGAGAAGCCCTGTTTTCCTTTAAATCCTGTATAAGAACTTGCTGTGTTTCCGGTAGAATCTTTATAGCTTTATGCAGTAAATGTACATTAACACCCTGCGCTGCAAATTCTTCCGGTGATCTAACAAGAAGAGTACGATAATCTTCAAAATTTCCTTGAATATAATATGGCAAACCGCAAGCCGAATAAGAAATATGTGTATCATCCGTATACAAATCTATTATTGCCTCCGGCAGCAAACGTCTTGTTTTTGCTGCTGCCTTTGCACCTGCGGCAACTCCGCCCAATATTACTATCTTCATAGCATATTTTTAACTTAAAATTTTATGCATTGCATTCCACAATAGACTAGTTCAAACTAGATGTTGCTAAAAATATACCTTTCATAAATTCACAGTAAGCATCAATTTCAGACTTATATTCTTCAGCAGTGTCAATTAAAGTCTTCATTTCAACTATAATATCATTGTTTCGCAATTCATCATACATAATAAATACACACCCCGCATTATCTATTTACAAATATATTTACGGAATGTGTATTGATAAACTTTAACATTTTATTCAATTTTTTTACATAATTTAATAACTATGCAATAATGTTTAGTTTTTTAGCGTTAAATCCTCCATTACTTTCAAAATTAATACTGCCCTGCGGATCATATTGTTCCACATTAAAGCCTTTATTTGTTTTTTCAGTCTTTTTAGTTTGTATCTCGTTTATTCCGGACACAGCGACATAATTGTTATATTCAGAAAAACTAATTACACCGTCTCCATCTTTGTCATATTCATCAAAAGTTAATTGATCCATTGAGCCAAGTGAAGCTCTCGTCAAACCCTGAGTAATTGCTAACATATAAATGCTCCTCTCTTATTATTTATATATATAAAGTTGAGCAGAATAATTGAATTTCAGGTTTCAATATTTTTGTTACAAAAGTTAATATAGTTATAAATTTTCTGAATATACAAGCTTTTTGCGTAAACTCCACTGTAATAATGTCAAAACAAGAATTATGAAAAATAGGACATATGCAATTGCAGAGGCTTTACCTATATTAAAGTATTCAAAAGCATTTTTATATATTGCATAAACAAGGACGTTTGTGCTATCCAGAGGACCGCCTTGCGTCATAAGATAAATTAAATCAAATAATTGAAAAGAGCTTATTGCAGTAATTATGACAACAAAAAATATTGTTGGTGACAAAAGCGGGACAGTAATACTTTTGAAAGTCTGTAAAAACCCTGCACCATCAATTTTCGCTGCTTCAAAAAGAGACTGATTTATAGTAGTTAAAGACGATAAAAATATAATCATGTTATAACCAATAAGCTTCCAAACTGAAACAATAATCAAAGCAGGCATTGCAAAGCTGGTGTCATAAAGCCAGTTTATATGTATATGAAGAAACTGGTTAAGTAAACCAATATTAGGATCAAAAATCCACTGCCAAATAACACCGATAACAATCATAGGTGTAATAAAAGGTAAAAAATAAGCAGTTTTATAAAATTCAGAACCGCGAATTTTGCTGTTTAAAATAACTGCAAGAATAAGCGGTATAATAACGCCGAGAATAGAAGTTGACAAAGCAAACACTAAAGTATTAATAAGAATTTTATAAAATAATTTTTCGTTAAACAAATCGATGTAATTCTGTAAACCTACGAATTGAATTTCATTAATTAAATCCCATTTTACAAAACTCAATCCAAAAGAGCACATAACCGGAATAATTATGAAAACCAGTGTTCCAATAATAGCAGGCAAAATAAAAAGCCAGCCTGCAAAACTCTGTTTATCAGATATAACATGACGCAAGTTCATGCTATAATTATACAATAAGGGAGAGGTAATATGCAAAAATACGAACACGCATTCGGCAAAAATGATATTCGAGGGATTTATAACAAAGATATAACAGAAGAATTATACTACAATATAGGCTTAGGTTTCATAGACTGGCTAAAAAATAAATCAGGGAAAATGGCTTCTGATATGACACTTACAGTCTGCCGAGATGCACGTTTGCATTCACCAGGTCTATCTGATGCTCTTATTGCAGGTCTGACATCGACAGGAGCAAAAGTTATAAACTTAGGGCTTGCCCCTACTCCTATAGGTTATTATTCCGAAGTTACAATGCCCGACGTTATTTCCGCAATGATTATAACTGCAAGTCATAACCCGTCTGAATACAACGGGCTAAAAATGACCTACGAACACCAGACATTAAATGAAGCCCAGATAAAAGAAGTTAAAGATTTAACTCTTGCGAATTGGACATCAGACTTCAAACCCATAAATAAAGAGCTTATAAAAAATTACGACATAATTCCTGTTTACATTGAGGATATGAAGCAACGCTTTGGTAAAATCGGGGAAGGTCTTAAAATTGTTGTAGACAGCGCTAATGCAACAGGGGGGATTGTCGGACCTAAATTATACAGAGAATTGGGCTGCGATGTTATAGAATTATATTCTGAACCTGACGGAAGATTTCCAAATCATCACCCGAACCCGAGTGATTTAAAAACACTAAAAATGCTTGAAAAAACAGTTGTGGAAAACAAGGCTGATATAGGAATAGCCTACGACGGAGACAGCGACAGAATTGGCGTAGTTGACACTGATGGAAATACTTTAACAGGCGATAAGTTATTATTAATTTATGCTCTTGATTTAATTGCCGAATGCAAAGAAATACCTACAGTTGTTTCTGAAGTTAAATGTTCACAGGTATTATATGACACAATCAATCAAACCGGTGCAAAGGCTGTTATGTGTAAAACTGGCCATGGATATATTAAAGAAAAAATGAAAGAAACAGGTGCGATTTTAGCAGGTGAAATGAGCGGACACACATTTTTTAAAGACAGATACTATGGGTTTGATGATGCAATTTATGCCGGATGCAGGATAATTGAAATTATTGCTAAAAATAAAAAGAAAAATCCTGCTTTTAAAATTCAGGATATGTTAAAGCCGTTTGATACTGTGTATACTTCAGACGAAGTTCGTTTTCCGTGTCCGAATGAACTTAAAAAATCAACACTGGAAACATTAAAAGAATATGTGAATGAAAACAAAAACATGTTTGGCGCTGAAATAAAAGATATTGTTACTCTTGACGGCATGAGAATAGTTTTCGACGGAGGATTTGCGCTAATAAGACAAAGCAACACCGAACCCGTATTCACATTGCGTTTTGAAGCTAAAACAAAAAATGAATGCGAACATATACAAAAATGCATGTTGGATAAACTAGAAAATATTTTAAAATAACTAGCAAAAAATATTTTTACCGGTGTTATAATCTTCATAAGGAGAAAAATTATGCAAATTAACAAAATTGATAACCAAACAAGTTTTAACGGAATGTATAAAATTCCAAAAACAGTTAAAAATATGCAAGAACTATACGATCACGTTTTACCTACGTATTTCAGCTTAAAAGATGAACCTGTATTTTTATTTAATGGCAGTAATCCGTTTAATTCAGTACTTGACACAATGACTAAATCAATTGCGGATGAACAGGGTAGTTCTGTTAACTGGTTAAAGATTAATGCTGCAAACTTTGGAGCAAATCTATCTGATTTTGGAGAAGAAGTTTTACATATTATAACCGGTAAAAAGGATGTTGCAAAGCTTAAAAAATATATTCCAGAAAGATTATCAGCCTGGGAAAAAGAAACTTCTCCAATAGGAATTTTAACCAGCATGTTCAGACATAAGCATGAAATACCGTTCGACAAGAAAACTCCAAAGCACTTAAGACCGCTCTTTTGCTCTCTGCAAACTAATGTAAAAGAAACTACAGCATTTAGAAAATTTGCACAAGATAAAGTTATCAGTGTAAAGACACCGCAGGAATTACTGGAAAAAATGCTTATGGAAAAATAGCTTTTAAAATTTTAATAATTTGTATGGCTCTATTTTTAAAGCCTTAGCAATCTGATTAATGCGTGATAACGGAATATCGTTTCGCGCATTTTCAATATTAGAAATATAAGAATTATCAGTACCAATTTCAAGACTTAGTGCTTCTTGTGTCAAACCTCTCTCTAGTCTTAAAGCTCTAAGATGCTGACCGAATTTTTTATGGAATACTTTACTAAACTTTTTACCCATGTATATAGATATATCAATAAATTTTAAGATTACTATGAGTATTTTTAAAGTTTATGGTATAATATACAATAGGCATGGGAATATAAAGGAGTATAAATTATGATAGATGCAATAAGAAAAGAAAATGCTTTCACCTTGGCTGAAGTACTTATTACGCTGGCAATAATCGGGGTAGTGTCAGCAATAACAATACCGACATTGGTGACAAATTACCAGAACAAAACCTGGAATACTGCTGCAACAGTTTTTGAAAGAAAACTTGAAGAAGCTCTTAAAACTATGAACACTCAACAAACTCTTGCAGGGTATAAAAATACCGAAGATTTTGTTAATGAATTAAGCAAACATTTTAAAATCTCTAAAATTTGTAAAAACGATGAGTTAACTTCTTGTTTTTCTGATAAAGTTTACTGGGGGACAGAAAATGAAGAAATAGATATGACTAAAATTAAAAATGCTAGCAATTTTGGTCAAAAAGATTGGGATACTGAAACTGTAGGGTTACAATTTGCTAATGGAACTACTGGGGTTATTGCTTACAATCCTGATTGCAGACAAAATCCTTACAGCAACCAAATTACTGGGACTTCTTGTATTGCATTATTATATGACACCTCAGGTATGAAGAATCCTAATACACAGAACAAAGATTTGCGCTCAATTAACGTTGCAAACTTAGGTGGTAGCAATTGTGTGCTTGAATTGGGTGGGGTATGCTTTACTAGTCCTTTTTTAGCTAATGAGCCGTTAACACACGATGAATGCGTGGAGCACAAAGATGAATGGCAAATAGTATACTGTATCCCTGGTGACGATGACTATTGGGGCGGAGTAGTAAAAAGATGCGGAGGTACACAGAACATGCCGACAAGTGAAGATCTTGCTAAACTTGCTGATTATTTGTACAATACAAGCGGTATAGGCCCTGAAACTTCATTTTCAAAGAGCGACGGCTTAGAGATGAATCCTGAAAATTTAGTATTGGGTTTTGGCGGAGGAAGTATAGACTTCTTGCCTATTCCTAATCTTGTAGCATTTTCTCTTTATGCAAATGAGGAGAGTATTGAGTCAGATTTATATGTTACATACGGTCGATTCTTTGGTGAAGTTTCATCCTTGTATGGTTATGATATTCGAACTCGAAGCAAGGGTGTGGGAGTATGTATAGCTCAGTAATACATTTTTTGTACTTACTCACCTCTTGCAATTTATTTTTATTTATGTTAAATTATAGTGGTCAGAAAAGTTACTCACGAATATTTTTTATCAATAGCTATTTTTAGCTTGTTTTTGATGTATTCGTAACCTATAAAGAATTTACACTAAATATGAAAGGTAAAAATCAATGGATTTAGAAAACAAAGAAGAAATGACAGTTGAAACCGAAGCTGCTGCTGAAGTTGTTGAAGAAACTGTTGAAGAAGTAAAAATTGAAGAAGAAAAACCTGCTAGAGGTTCAAGAAAACCTCGCGGTAAAAAACAAAAAATCGAAACTGTGGAAGAAAAACCGCAAAGTGAATGGACTGAACAGGTTGTTCAAATCAGCCGTGTAACAAAAGTTGTTAAGGGCGGTAAAAAATTAAGTTTCCGTGCAATTGTTATCGTTGGAAACAAAAAAGGTCAGGTAGGTATTGGCTGTGCTAAAGCTGCAGAAGTTATTATTGCTATCCAAAAAGCAATTGCAGACGGCAGAAAAAATCTTATCACTGTACCTATTTTCAAAACAACTATTCCTCACCCGATTACAGGAAAATCAGGTGCAGGTGAAGTTATGTTAAGACCTGCTTCTCAAGGTACAGGTATTATCGCCGGAGGCGCTGTTCGTCCTGTATTAGAACTTGCAGGTATAGAAAACATTCTTGCAAAATCTTTAGGTTCAAAATCACCTTTAAACGCTGCATATGCAACAATTAATGCTCTTAAAGCATTAACTCCTTTCCACGAAGTTGCTAAAAAACGCGGTTTAACAATGGCTGAACTTTTAAACTAATCAAGTATGTAATTGACTAATAAAGATAATATTATTAAATAAAGGATATAAATTATGGCAAAAACAAAATCAAACACAGTAAAAATTAAGCTTGTAAAAAGTTTAATCGGCTCATCAGAAGCGCAGCGCAAAGTTGTTGCGGCTTTGGGTCTTTCTAAAAAAGATCAGGTTGTTGAGCATTCAGAAACACCTACCATTATGGGTATGGTAAATAAAGTATCTCATTTGTTAGAAGTAACAAAATAGATTCAATTTGTACAGACTGCGTACAGTTACTAGGGTAACGACAGTGAATAGCGAGCGGTCAAAGTAAAAGAGGAAAACAAAAATGACAAATATTACATTAGAAGATTTAAGACCTGCAGAAGGTTCAACACACAAAACAAAACGTGTAGGAAGAGGACGTTCATCTGGACGCGGTAAAACTTCTTGCCGCGGACACAACGGTGAAGGACAACGTTCAGGAAGCAGCTCTAAAAGAGGTTTTGAAGGCGGTCAAATGCCTGCTTACAGAAGACTTCCAAAATTGAAGGGCTTCCAAATTATCAATAAATTAAATTATGCTGAAATAAATGTTGGCAGAATTGAACAATTAGGTCTTAAAGAAGTTTCTTTAGAAGCTCTTAAAGAAGCTAAAAGAGTACATCCATCAGCTGACGGTTTAAGAATTTTAGGCAATGGCGAAATTAAAAAAGCTGTTACCGTTAAAGCTTCTTACGTAACACCATCAGCAAAAGAAAAAATCGAAGCCGCAGGCGGAAAGGTTGAGTTAGTATAATGGCACAAGGTATTAAAATGCCTACAACTGAAGATTTGATGTCAATGTGGCAGGCATCTGGTTTGAAACAGAAAATTCTGTTTACATTCCTTATGATTGCAGCATTCAGACTTGGTGTTCAAATGCCTTTATTTGGTATAAATAACCAGGTATTTTCAAATATTGCTCAAGGAAACAATATTATTGGTTTCCTTGACTTATTTTCAGGCGGTGCATTAGGTACGGTTTCAATATTTGCATTGGGTATCGGACCATTCATCACTGCATCAATTATCATTCAGTTAATTTCTGTTGTAATTCCTTCTTTAGAGAAATTGCAAAAAGAAGAAGGCGAAGCAGGCAGAAGAAAATTATCACAGTATACAAGAATATTCACCGTAATATTAGCAGTGTTTCAGTCACTAATATTTATGCTGTACTTGCATCACTTGCCGGGTGCAGTACTGCCTAATGTTAACCCTATGATGTTCTTTATAAGTTCAATCGTCGTATTAACAGCAGGTTCAGTATTAGTAATGTGGATATCTGAGCTTATTACGGAAAAAGGTATCGGAAACGGCGGTTCATTAATCATCTTTGTAGGTATCTTATCAGGTATTCCTGTATATGCATCAAGAACAGCGCAAATGGTAGCAAACAGTTCAGCATTACAGCTTGGTTTAGTAGTATTGCTTGCAATATTCTTTGCGGCAATGGTATTTATTGTTGTAATGCAGGAAGCTGTCAGAAAAGTTGTAATTGTAAATCCTAAAAGACAGGTTGGTAATAAAGTTTACGGCGGAATGAATTCATTTATACCGTTTAAACTAAATCCTGGCGGCGTTATGCCGATTATCTTTGCAATTGCAATTTTATTGTTCCCGTCAACTGTTTTGAGCCTTGTAGGTCAGGCAAACTTCAAATCTGAAGCTGTTAAAAATGTTGTTATGTCATTGAACCACTGGTTAAGTCCGGACGGAATTACATACTACGTTTTATATTTTGCATTAATCGTTGCATTAACATTCTTCTATGCATCAATTATGCCGAATATGCAGCCGAAAGATATTGCTGATAACCTTAAAAAATACGGTTCGTCAATTCCGGGTATCAAACCCGGCAAACCGACTGCCGAAGCACTTGATAAAATATTAACCAAGACGACATTTATCGGTGCAATGGGACTTGGTATTATTGCACTGGTTCCGTCACTTGCAAGTTATGTTACAAACATCAAAACATTGCAGGGGATTGGTGCTACGTCTTTAATCATCATGGTCGGTGTTGCTCTTGATTTGATTAATCAGGTCCGGACACACCTTCTTGCAAGAAATTATGAATCTTTCTTAAAAGACTAGTAAGTTAAGACAATACAAAAAATAGCTCCTTAAAAGGGGCTATTTTTTTGTTTAAAATTATTAATAATTCAGATAATGAATTTATTTCCATATATAGTATTATGAGTATGTAAATCCTCAACTCTTCTGATTGCTCAGCTTTGCCTCTCGATTAATGAGAGGCTTTTCTTTTTGTAAACTTGCTGACAAAATTTGACAAATAAAGTATAATGAATACAGAAATATCAGCATGCTTGAAAGGGTAAAAAATGAGAGAATTAATTGCAAAAGATCAAAGAATAATAATGGTTCCGCATGATTTTAAATATGCAAATAAAGGTACAATAACAGAAGTTGCTCCTGATTACTTTATGCTTGAACTTGACTATGAACCGGATGGTATACTTAGAAGCAACTACTGCGAATTTTATACCCAAACTCCGCATGGTACTTTATATTTTGATTCTTATGCAAAAGAAATCAACGGCAAAACACTAAAAATTGCAAGCCCTGCAAAACATAAATTTCTACAAAGACGACAATACACACGTATCAAATATATCTTAGATTTAGAAATGTTTGAGGAAGATAAAGCACTAAAAATAACTTCTCTGGATATTTCTGCGGGCGGTATGAAATTAAAAACAAAAGAAAATGTTAATATAGAAAAAGAATACGCAATTACTCTGCCTTTATCAGAAGAACAAAACATTGAATGCAGATTTTCACCTATACGTATTGAAAAAAATAACGAAGGCGGATACACAATATCAGGCAGATTTGAATACAGCTCAAGCCACGATAAAATGACACTTATTCAATATTGTGCTAAAAGAAATATAGAAATTAAGAACAAATAGCTATGAGTTTAGTAAAACTTTTAAAGAAAAAAAATAAAAAGATATTATTTACAACACCATCACACTCACAGCATTTTACAATATACAGACCGTTGAAATCTCTGTACAAAACAGATATTTCTGAAACAGATGCACATAATCCTACAGAAGCCCTTCATAAGGCTCAGGAACGCGCCAGAAAAATTTATAAGACAAATTCCACATTCTTTTTAACAAATGGTTCCACAAGCGGCATAATAGCTGCTGTTTTAACATGCGCAAATCCTGGCGAAAAAGTCATGATATGGAGAGATGCTCACCCTTGCCATTTAAATGCGGTCAGGCTTGCCGGAGCTATTCCAATATTTTATGATTTGGAAATTAATGAAGACTGGGGTATCCCAATGGATGCTGACGCTGGTATGATAGAAAATTACTTAAATGCATATGATATAAAAGCGTTAGTTATAACATCTCCGACATATGAGGGTATTGTTTCCGATATAAGAAAAATAAAGAAAATCTGTGAAAGACACAATGTATATTTAATTGTGGATGAAGCACATGGTGCACTATATCCATTCTCGGACAGATTACCGGAAAGTGCTGTAAACATAGCTGATTTTACGGTTCAATCACTTCATAAAACAGCCGGAGGGTTAAACCCTACAGCATTGCTTCATTGTTCATGCAATCTAAATCCGGAAAAATCTCTAAACATGATTAATACAACCTCACCCTCCTACCCTTTGCTTGCATCAATAGAAGAAAATATAAATTATCTGAACAGCTGGCATGGCAAATACAAGCTCAATAAACTCATAGATGAACTTGAACTATTACAAGAAGAATGCAGCCATTGTGATTTTTACGGTGATGATATAACAAAAATTTTAATTAAAGTTCCCGAATTATCAGGTGAAGAATTATCAGAAATTTTATTTGAAAAATACAATATTGAAGATGAAAAGACAAACATAAAATCAACAATGTTATTATGCGGTATTGGAACCGATAAGAAAAAAATTCATAAGCTTAAAAATGCACTGTTAAATTTGTAACAATTTATTAACAAAATACTTTAAATATTAAAGTTTTCAGTAAATAAAGCCGATAACCGTAGTAAGGATACAACCAGGAAAGGATAACGCCAGCTATGGGAATGGCAGCTTCACAGGCAAGATTATTATCAATCACATCTCGTATGGCTGATAACGAGCTGAGAGCTCAGATTATCAACAATTCGAAGATGCGCCTTGCCACTGAAAGCTCAAAAGTCAGTGAAGAGTATGTTAATGCTCTAAATTCTGCTACCATGATGATTTCCAACTATGATGCGGAAGGAAACAGTCAGTACCAGCAATTGAGTTTTAATGCATTAACAGCATACAGTTCACATAACAACCAGTACGGTCTTGTAAATGCTAATGGCAAATTGTTAGTATCTGAAAAAGACGCAAATATATTTAAACAAGTCCAAGAAAATGGCGGAGGTTTAGACGAATTTCTTGCACAATACGGTCTTGAATACAAATCAACTTATTTTACAAGTGAAACATTAGGTGCAACAGCAATTAATTTTGAAGACATTGGAGAAACATATAGTATCGAACAGCTTGAACAAATATATGCAGGAACGAACGGACATA
>CANUDF010000017.1 GCA_947857085.1 Candidatus Gastranaerophilales bacterium
ACCAAGGGGACAAAGCAATGAGTTTCGATGTAAACGTTTTGAGTTCAAAGCCGGTAATCAAAGCCGCAGCGAATATGCAGAACGACGGCGGCGCAGGAAACTTAGGCTACATGAGCCAGGGCAGAAAAGAACAGGAAGAAAAACATGAAGAAATCAATATTTTCGCTCAAAAGCCGGAAATTGATACATTCACAATGAGCGGGAAATTGGACTTAACAGAAGAAGAAGATTTTGATTTAGCAAAATGGATAGCAGAAATAATTACAAAGATAAAAAGTTTATGGAAATAGGGGAAAAATAAAAAGCGGCCATTGTAGCCGCTTTTTTAAATGCAAACCTGTGACTAAGGCACGACATCATAATAGGTTCCGGTCATCATTTTCAGTAACTCTGCAAGGCGCAGCATATTGAGAATTGACCATAGACGTTATTAGTCTGCTAAGCAAACCGCCTGCTCGCTGTTGTTACGGCCGTTGTAGGTCCAGTTCGTTAAGGTAGAGCCGAAGTAACGGATGTATGCGGTGCCCTTGCTGTACTCCTCACCAGACCAGACGGAAAACCAGCGTTTATAAGTGTCAAATCCCATGGACTCCGCTTTCTTTTTGTCCCAGTTTGCATATTCTGTTGAATCATCAGAACCTGATATTGGCTCGTCATATAGTTCATTTGCTAACGCTGTTAGTTGTGCTTGTGTTGGCATCTTGTCTATGCCGCCGCATCTTTCTACTGCACCAGCCCAATAGTCACTTTTTCCGTAACTTGAGCTCATACAATATTCTATGCCATTATCACTCATAAATTTTAGATCATCTGGGTCTGTTGTTTTTCCATTTGTGTCACATGCATTCCATATGTGTGCGTCCGGTTCAAACGGTGCGCTAAAACAAGTACCGTCACTAAGTTCAATAGCACAGTTACTTCCGCCTAAGCTTGCTACGTTGATACTTCTTAAGTCTTTGTTTTGCGTATTAGGATTCTTTAATCCAGAAGTATCATATAATAAAGCTAAACAACTTGTTCCTGTTATTTGGTTTGAATACGGGTCTTGTCTGCAATCAGGATTGTATGCAACTATTCCTGTTGTACCGTTTGCAAATTGCAACCCTATTGTTTCTGTATCCCAATCTTTTTGCCCAAATTTACTTGCATTTTTAATATTAGAAATCTCTATTTCTTCATTTTCTGTGCCCCAGTATACTTTATCTTCAAAACAATCTGTTAGTGAATCATTCTTACATATCTTTGTTATTTTAAAATGTTTGCTTAATTCATTTACAAAGTCTTCTGTATTACGATACCCTGCTAAAGTCTGCTGAGTGTTCATAGTTTTTAGAGCTTCTTCAAGTTTTCTTTCAAAGACAGTAGCCGCAGTGTTCCAGCTTTTGTTCTGGTAATTTGCAACAAGAGTAGGAATAGTCAAAGCAGCGACAACACCGATAATAGCTAAAGTAATAAGCACCTCGGCCAATGTAAAGCCTTTAGAATAATGTCCAATGTCGCGTGTCCAGCGGCTACGCTGGAAACCCTTATCCTGTCTACTTAGAGGAGTTGCCCCCCCCCTAGTTCATGTCTTTTTTGCATACATCCTCCTTGTGTTATTATTCCAATTCCCCTGTTACACAATCGCAATTTTGTTTTTCAGGCATTGCAAAAGGTCTCATTTTAGGATTGGATTTGTAGTAATTCTTTTGTTTTGAAGCTTCTTTCATAGCTTTACGCTGAAGCTTTTGGATCATTCTCAATTTTGAACGCTGTTGGTGATCAAGAATTTTTTTAAACTCTTTGTTTTCCTGTTCAACAATAGCTTTTATTTCTTTTTTTATACAATTAACTTTTTCTTGCTGAACTTTTATTGCATTTTTAGCAGCTTTTTCAGCTTTCAAAACTTTAAGTTTATAATTTTCTTCATAAAGTGTACGGAATTTTTCTTCCAGAACAACCGTATTTTTTCTTGTCATTTCAACACGAACCTTGGCTTGTTCTTCGGTTAATCCAAGAGCATTAGAAACGGCAGCTCGTTCTTTTTTAACCTGATCAGCAAAATTACGGTTAAACTTTAAATCGTCCGCAAAAATTTCTCTCGGCTTATACGTAGAGAACTTGGCTTTTTTCATCTGGATTTTTCGGTGACAATTACATCTCGGTGTACATTCACATACTGCTCCGCATGAACATTCGGCCAACACTGCGGGTGCAGCCATAATTAAACATATTATTAATACAAATAAATTCTTTTTCATAAATACCCTTTCAAAAATATTATCACATAATTTTTCAGATAATACAACTTATTAAAATTTTTTATAGTAAAATCAACTTATGACAGAAATGAATTTACGCAATTATTCATATTTAGGCGACGCGGTCTGGGAATTATACATAAGGGAACACACTATTTTAAAAACCCAAAATGCAAAGGATTTGCATAAAATCACAACAGATAAAGTAAAAGCATCATATCAGGCGGAACTTTTAAACAAACTGGAGAAAGAATTAACAGAAGAGGAACACGATATTGCACGTCGGGGCAGAAATTTGACCGTGCCTGTTGCAAGACGTTCAAATCAATCAGAATATCGCCAGGCAACAGCATTTGAAACCTTAATCGGCTGGTGGTATTTAAATAATAAAGAACGTTTACATAAAATTTTAGAAGATTTAGAAAAAAATTTATAAAGAAAGTACTTTACAAAAAAAATTTTGCATGTAAAATAAAAATTGTGACAATTAAATAGGAAAAACAAACTTTAAAGATAAAGTTTTGTGGGGGTTTAGCTCAGCTGGTAGAGCACCTGCTTTGCACGCAGGGGGTCAGGAGTTCGAATCTCCTAACCTCCACCATTTAAAACAAAAGACCGCCTTTGCGGTCTTTTGTTTTGTTATTATTTTATTAAAAGGCTGTTGTGTATTTTTAAAAGTTGTTGTTATTGGACTAGAAATCTCAATCTGGTATACATAAAGTTAAAATTATTTTTTTGTGATTTGTTGTAAATAATTAAGTAATTCTTTTTTGGAGCTAAATGAGAATTCTTCATTTATGTACTTTTCTAGTATAGTTTCTCCATTATCAGGAATTGAATATGTAGGATTTTTTAATTCACTTAATTTTTTGTTTACAGCATCCAAGACATTTTTATCTCTTATTGAATATACCGCACCTTTAAAGCAATTATCCTCAGTCCCAGGACCTTTTGATGAAAACTCAATAACATTTGCAATATATTTTGCCTGCAAATCCGTTTCTCCTAATTCTGCAAGCATATAAGAATGCAAAGTAATATATGTTTGAACTAAATATCCTGGAGATTGTTTATTTGAAATATCCATTATTTCCCTTATAAATTCTGGATTATCAACATTTTTAATAACATTACTTTTATCGATGGTATCTTTATAATTACCTTTAAGTGTTATAAAAGAATATCTTTTATAAAAATCATCAAAAGATATGACCAATGGTTCAGCTTTTGTATCGTGCGGGTTTATTAAAGATATTGTTTTGTTGGTTTTATCAATACTTTTAACTGTATAGGCATGATGTGAAAATCCGATTCCTTTAAAATTATTTAATTGAGAATCTGAATTAGTTCCAACCATCAAAATTTCTGATGGCTTTAAACTTCCAATATCTATTGAACAAGTTAAATATCGGCTCAAATCTCCAAATATTAATTTTTCATCGATAGGGTAATTATGAAGACAATATTTATTTTTGTCTTGTTCAGGAATTACACCTGCCCTAACATCTTTATCAACTAATTTATGTACATATTTGTTTGCCGCAATTTCAAGTATTTTTAAATTATCATCTCCGTTCGAGTAGCTGAGATATGGATTAAATTTAAACATTACAAACGGGCTTTTAGTGCTAAAGCCAATCATACTTGCTGTTTTTAAATTTATGCCATCAATGCTTTTTACTTTATCATCCTTTAATTCTTCTTCAGTAACAGTAAATTTAACATTGTTTGGGAAAGTTACAGTGTATGTATTATCTTCATTCTTTTTTATCATATTTTTCAACTGTAAAGAACCATCCGTCGTAAGTGATAGGGATTTTACTATTGCTAATAACCAACAATCATTTAAATAGCCTTGTTTAAAATCACCTATAACAGGTTTATTTTTTGGCACAGAAGTATTATTTGCAGAATTCATCTGAAATAATGGTGTAAAAGTATTCACAGATTGATTAGCATTATATATATGATTAGTTTTTAATATAGGATAACTTCCTATTGATTGTACAGACATATAAATATCCTTTAATCCCCGTATATATATAAAGTAAAAAACTAATCTGAAATTGCTTATTATTAAGAAATTTATAGATTAGATTTTAACCCTGCAATGAAATTAAAGACAAAATCGAACTTTGTGTTCCTTTTTCTCTGATCATGTATTAATTTACACCCGTATATTCAATATGTAATCAGTGTAAAAATAATTTTGTTTATGTTATATTTAATATAATAAAATTTATGGAGTATATATGTTATGAATTTAAAGTTTACAGTTAAATTTAAAATACCCTTTTTCTAACAAAAGAGAACAGCAGCAAGAATAATTGGAAGTATAAAACTATCATATGTTCAAATTTTTTAAGGATAAAAAATTGTATTAATAGACTAATCAGTCATACTAAAGAATATTTTTTTTGGGAGACCTGTGATTGGTTAATATTTTATACGGATAATCCTAAATATTATAGAAAGTAATTAGAAGGTCGAAGTTTAAACCGTTGGTTAATTTTAAGGAGTTAATATGGTTGCATCATTAAGGTATACAATATATAAAAATTTTGGCAAAATTTGTTATTTGCATTACTTTAAAAGAATGATTAAAGATTATGAGGACGGCAAATGGGATTTCGATATTAGAACTATAGTAAAGAATATAAAAGTTGAAGTTCCTTGTCCCAAATATGTTTGTAAAAGAGGTTTTTCAAAACGATTATGTTTGACCATAATTGATGAGGAGTTATTTATAAAGGAGTTTGACAGATATTTAAACGGATACATTCGTCCGATACAAGAATTGAGGAAAAATCTTATTCTAGCCAGAAGAATTTTTGTGAAAAAATATGGATATTTTACCAGATATAACCAAGACTGTTCAAGCGTCAAATATAATTGTAAAAAATGCAAAAGTTTTCAAGAATGTAATTTATCTAAAAAATTAAGTAAAAAAGATGATCATATTTACAAAATTACAAGACTTGCTGAAATTTTATATGGCAATTTAAACCACGGGTATTGGACACAATTAGTTAAAACTTAATTATTGTAGTATGTATAAAAATCTAATATTATTTGTGGAAATATGAAAACCAAAAAATGGACAAAATATTATAAAGAAAAAAATATTATACTATTTGTATTAAATCTGGTTGTTATAATAGAATAGCGGCAACGTATGATGCTCGACACAACAAATTTACTGAAAATGAATTTAGAAAATCAATATTTAAACAATTATAAAGAAGATAGCAATTTGAATAATTGTTTAAACGAAATTTATAAATTATGTAATCTTCTTGACTAAAAACACACAATAAAAATTTCCAACCTAATAGATTATATTTACAAATCATCAAACCCGGTATAATCCAGAAGCATATCGTGCCCCATGTTATGCATTAGGTTCATATATGCACGATAATAAACCTGCATTGCACTAATATATTCGTTTATTAAATCCTGATGGGAATTTTCAATTATAAAAAGGTTAAGCAAACTTATCTGATTATTTTCATAACGTTTTTCTGACAATTTCAGTATGTTATCAGACTCTTTTAAAATTTCTTTGTAATAACCCATATTTTCTTTTGCATATTTAAACTGATTATAATCCTCTTTTAATGCATATTTAAGTTTATTTTCAAAAGATAACTTGTCGATTTTAGTTCTTTCAAGAACAATTTTGGCACGGTTTATTTCAGGTTTGAACGTATAAAAGACAGGTAAATCAACCCCGCCGCCAACATAAGCCCCCTGTCCTCTGCCGTCGCCGGAAAATGCATAACCACCGGCTAATGTTAAATCAGGTATTACTTTATGTTTTGCTACTGATAAATCTTTTTCTGATTTTTCTATATTGTTATCCGCAATTCTTATTGAATAGCTGTACTTCATCGCTATATTTTCTATTGTCTTATAATCAGGCAGCTTTAAATCCAAAAGCCTTATATGCTCTTCAAATAACGAATTTTCATTTGTATCATACATATTATTTGTGTTTTTTAAATTTAAGGTATCGTTGAAATTAAATTGTGCATATAACAAATCTGCTTTTGCCTTATTTAATAAGATAATTTGTTTTTTATACTTTATATCAGACTGTAGATTTTCAATTTCATAATCAGGTGAAGACTTAGGTCTGGCCTCAGAAATCATTTTCATATTCTTAAAAAGCTCTTCCCTATCCTGCAATATAGCAACAACTGATTTCATATAAACAACATCAAAATAAGCATTCATAACATCAATTTTCAGGTTCAATTCTTCCTGACGAACCTGATTTTGAATAAGGTTTAATTGTGCGATTGCCGCTTTTTTACGAACACCTCTCTTTAAAATTTCTATCGGAATTGCAATTCCTGCCTGGCTTGCGTTTGATGTTGCAATTGAGCCCATTAAAATATTGGTTTGAGCCTGCGGATTTTTCAAGGCGTTTGCCATTTTCACTTCTTCCTGCAAAACATCAATTTCTTTACGTTTTGCCTGAAGCGCAAGATTATTTTGCAAAGCAAGTTCAACCGCTTCGTCAGCAGATATCTTTACTATTTCGGCTTTTACGGGTAAACAACTGAATATTACAGCTAGAACTATTAAAAAAATCTTTCTCATTTCTCTATGCTATTTATTAATATTAAACGAATAAATTATTTCTCTGTTAAACTTTTCACCTTTTTTCAAAATCGGCTTTTCATCAAATGTGTTTATTGCATTCGGAAAAAATTGAGGTTCAACACAAAATGCCGAATGTTTTTCGTATCTTTTTCCCTCTTTTCCAAGAGGCTGTTCTGCCTTGCCTAAATTATTTGCAGTGTAAAACTGAAATCCCGGAAGATTTGTTGATACTTCCATCTGAATCCCTGTTTTTTCTGATTTTATTTCAGCAACTTTAATCATAGATTTTCCGTCATAACCGTCAATACAATAATTTTGGTCATAACCGTCAGGGTTCATTTCGGATAATTTTCTGGCCTCTCTGAAATCAAATTGGCTGTTTTCAACCGAAACTATTTCACCTGTAGGGATTGCAATATCATTTACAGGTGTATATTTGGATGAATTCGGAAGTTTTACTATATGATTTTTTACAGAACCCTGCTCCGCGTTTTCAGCACCGTCCAAATTAAAATAAGAATGATTTGTCAGGTTCAAAATTGTATCATTGTCAGATTCAGCTTCATAAATTATATGCAGTCTGTTGTCATTATCAAATTTATATGTAACAGAAGCGTTTACATTTGCGGGATATCCGCCCTCCATGTCTTTTTTAGTATAAGTAAACTTAATACCGTCTTTTAAAACTTCTGCATTCCAGTTTTTTGTGTCAAAACCATCAGAACCTCCGTGGGAATGAGTCCTGCCGTTGTCTTTGTTACATTCAAGCTTATATTCTTTATCGTTAAGTTTGAATGTACCGTTATCAATCTTGTTTGCGCAAGGTCCTATTGTTCCGCCTGCATGCCCTATCGGTGATTCTTCATAAGGAGTTACAGAGGTGTAACCTTGTGTTACATCAACCATTTTACCATTCTTATCAGGAACTTTTATTGATGTAATCGCTGCACCAAAGCTTGACAAGTCAACGCTTGCGCCGTTTTTATTAGTTATTGTATAAAGTAATGCCTCTTCGCCGGATTTTTTGATTTTGCCGAAAGATTTCTTTTCAATCTTTATGCCTTCATAAGATTTATCAATATTACTATCGGAAACCTCAACCTGTTTTTCAAAAGTATCTTTTACAGGCTGTGAAGTTATTTTTGCCTGATGAGAAATTGTTTGCGGCATAATTTTATTTGTATTATTTATCCAAAAATTAGAGTGAAAATCTATCGGCATAATTTCTCCTTTAAAAAAATTATATCATAAATCTTTAAAAGCATAGAATACAATTTTTTGCTAGAACAAGCTTAATTGGTTTGATGCTTCTTTTTCTTGGCGCTCACGTTCGAATTTTGAAAACGCAAGCAAATCACTTTCTATTTTCTCTAAAAACGGAGAAATCGGAAGATTTTTTGCTGTTCCGAACTGAACCCTTTTTATGGCACGGGATAAAAACAGACGCTGTTTTGCTCTTGTCATGCCGACATAAAGCAGACGGCGCTCCTCTTCTTTTTCTTCCGGCGTTTCAGCTCTGTATAACGGAATAATTCCGTCTTCAAGCCCAACTATAAATACGCATTTAAATTCCAAACCTTTTGAAGCATGAAGTGTCATCAAAGAAATTCTGTCAGCACGCTCATCAAGGGTATCTGATTCTTTCAGCAAAGAAACCTCATGGATAAATTCATTTTTAGAATTACAATTTTGCGCAAGTTCTTTCAAATATTTCAGGATATAATCCTCAATATCCGATTTAATTTCTTCTGAAAGATTTTCAAATTGTTCAGATAACAGTTCTGTATCAGACAAACCTTTTAAAAGGTTTCTAATCGGCTTTTTGTCACACAACATATCATCGGAAAGTTTAACAAACGGCATGCCTGACCTTTGAAGTGCTTCTATTAAAGGTTTCAACTGCATTGAAGATCTGTACAGTATTGCAAAATCCGAAAACGACAAATCTTCTTCACCCTCGCCCGCTCTTGCAGAATCAATTGAGAAAAAGCTGTGGCCGCCGATTAAGTTTTCTATTGTGCTTACTACATATTCAGCTTCTGCTTTGTCTGTCGGTGCCGTATGAATTGTGATTTTTTCATGCGGCTTGTCGTATCTGGAAATAATATTATAAGAATCAATCATTTGATTAGAAGCATTTACAATACTTTCGGTTGAACGGTAATTGTTTTTCAGATTAATAACATGGACGTCTTTATAATCTTGCGTAAAATTATTAAAGAATTTTGAATTACCGCCCCTAAAACCGTAAATTGCCTGATTAGGGTCGCCTATTGCGCAAATATTTCCGTTATCCGGTACCAGAAGCCTTATTAAATTATACTGGTTTTCGTCTATATCCTGATATTCATCAACAGAAACATATTTAAATTTTTCTCTGTAACTCTCTGCAATGTCCGGATATTCATTGAATAATTTTACGGTAAGTTTTATCAAATCGTCAAACTCAATCATATTTTCAGGAAGTTTTTCATATAATGCTTTTTCCTGTTCGCTGATTACACCGAAGTCTTCAGGCAGTCCGGATTTTTCACAATTTTCTTTTAATATTAAAAGACAGAGCGAGTGGAATGTATGAATATTTATCAGGCTTGATTTTTGAGGCAAAAGCAGACTCAGCCTGCTGCGCATTTCCTGTGCGGCTTTGCGGGTGAAAGTAATTGCAAGACAGCTTTCGGGTTTAATATTATGTTCGTTTATTAAATAAGCAATTCTTCTGGTTAAAACAGTTGTTTTTCCGGAACCCGGGCCTGCTGTTATT
This sequence comes from Candidatus Gastranaerophilales bacterium, assembly GCA_947857085.1. Taxonomy (GTDB): domain Bacteria; phylum Cyanobacteriota; class Vampirovibrionia; order Gastranaerophilales; family Gastranaerophilaceae; genus SIG32. The sequence goes on from CANUDF010000017.1 coordinate 9,613, forward strand.
AAAACCCTGCTGTTATTATCCTTAACAGCAGCCTCTTGAAATTCATCCAAACCGTAATTTTTAGCCGGTTCTTGAACAGTTTTGGAGATAAAATTCTTTTCAACAGGTGAAATTTGTTTTATTTCAGGCTGAGGCTTAATTTTTTCCACCGTTTTAATTTGTGGAATATCAATATCAAGTTTTAGGTTTATAAAATTTTTTTTTACAAGTTCACTGTCTTCAAAAAGTCTTATGACGCCGTATTCACCGTCAAAGCCAGCATGTTTGATTACTTTACCCTCTCTTAATCTTGAAATTCCCTCGCCCAAAAGCGGTGAATCTTTTGACAATTCATCAATCGGAACATTTCTCAATATAGAAAGCTCTGAACCAAATTTTCTGATTAATCTTTCATACTCATTTACAACAGATTTGCTTGACGGCCCGACTTTCATAATTTCAGAAACAATTTCAGGCAAAGGAACAAGACTGAATACCTTTCCTCCCGTTTCGGGAACAAAATTACTGTCAAATGCTCTGTCAGATAGTTCATTGACCCTGTTCAAAACTCCGATTGTCAAAGGTTTTCCGCAGACAGGACAAATTCCGTTTACTTTTTTGGTTTCTTCAGGCGACAAACAGATATTACATTTTCTGTGACCGTCTTCGTGGTATTTGCCTTCTTCAGGAAAAAATTCCACAGTTCCTACATAGCCGTTTCCTGTTTTAAGTGCGTTCATAATACTGTAATAGTCCGGCTCGGTATCAAAAACAGTTGCTTCGCGTGCGAGTTTTGCAGGAGAATGCGCATCAGAATTTGAAACAAGTCTAAATTTATCAAGTTTGGATACTTTCCAGTTCATTTCAGGGTCGGAAGAAAGCCCGGTTTCTACCGCAAAAATATGGTCGGACAAATCTTCATAACATTCTTCTATTGAATCAAAACCTGATTTTGAACCTAATACGGAAAACCACGGGGTCCAGATATGTGCGGGGATAATATACGCATCATCGCCTGATTCCAGAACCGTTTCTAGCAAGCTTCTTGAATCCAGGCCTAGTATCGGGCGTCCGTCAGATTTAATATTCCCGATTGCGTCAAGTTTTAGTCTGAAATTTTGTGCAACATCCAAATTCGGAGCAAAAACAACATGGTGAACCTTTCTTGTTTTATCACCTTTTTTATATATTGTCGAAATCTCAACGGAAAGCACAAACCTTACCGGTTCTGAATTTTGGAAAATCTGCTTTTCTATATCAGGTCTTAATCTGTAAACACCGTTTCCTGCAGGCACAAGTTTTTCATTGATTTCTTTAAACCATGCCGGATGAGTATAATCACCGGTGGAAATTACACTCAAACCTTTTTTCTGCGCCCACAAAGCAAGCTGTTCCAAATTGCAATCCTTGCTTGTAGCTCTTGAATATTTTGAATGTATATGTAAATCTGCATAAAAAAACATTTTAAAACTCCGATATATCCAACATTAAAATTGTAACAGGAATATTTGCAGGCTACAATTAAAATTAATATAATTTAATATAAAAATATCTGTTTTAATATCATATTAAATGCTGATTCTCAAACCGAACTGCAAAGCAATACCGTTTCTGCCCCCGTTTCTTATCATTCCTTCAAAAAATCCGGTAACCCTTTCACCCCAGCGTTTTTGAACACCGGCACCGTACTGTACAAAAGGTTTAACTGACAAATCGGGCAGATAAACGTCATTCGCCTGAAATCTTGCATGATCAATGATATTCCATACCATTGAAACAGCTATATAGGGCTGTAAATAATCTTTAAAATTGCCGATAAATTTTATCTGCGGTTCAATGTGCAAAGCATGCAAAGGCTCTGTATTAATGTGGACATTCGCTGCATTTGTATAGTTAAAGGTATTAACAAACGAATATGATGCCATAATACTCGGCTGAATAATAAGTCTTCTTTCAAATGTCTCAAAGTTATAGCCTGTTTTTTGTGCAATACCGGTGTTTAACATTGCAAAATTGTCCCTGCCAAAATTTGTTGAAGCTTCTGCGACATTGGCACCGACATTTGCTGTCCATGCAGAAAACAATTTTCCTTTATAAAACACTGTATAAGCACCTAAAAGCCCGCCGTTATTGTATATTCCGTTTCCGTCATAGGCCTGATGCGACCCGTTATATGATGCATATCCGCCGTATAAGTTATACCAGTCTTTTTTCAGCTTCTGCAATCCGCTTTCAACGCCCAGCATACTTCCGTAGCTGACGTTTGAAACTCTCGGACCGTGTCTTAACGGTACATTTTCAAATGTTGTATATGGTTTGAACCACACACCATTTCGCTGTTCCGGCATAAGAAATGGAGAATAACCGATATTACCCGCGGCATCCGCGGTTTTGTTATAGTATTTCAAACCCTGTCTTCTGTCAGGAGGAGCAATCATTACCATATCAAGGTTTGAAAATACGTTTTTATAAGTATCTATCTGGGTTAAATAGCCAGCAATCTGTGCTGCAACAGCAGGTGCAAAAACCGCCGAATTAAAGCCGCCGCGTCTGAAGTCAAAATTCCCGTCAGTCATATCATAGCTTGAATAGTAATCGTATATCGGTGTATGAATTGTATGGGAATTGTATTGAACATAATCTTTCAAAACAGAGTCAGCAAAAGGTATTGTTATATATTCAGCCTGGGGTGTTCCATGAAAAGCCAAATTTTCGACAAATAAAGGACCGCTTCCGTTCAGAGAATTAGCATTGATTGTATCCATTTTATTGTTGTTGAAATTTACATCGGCAAAAATATTTGCTTTGCCATCTAAAGTAAGGTTGCCGAAATTTATGTTATTTAGTTCACCGTTTTGCATATTAAAGTTGACATTATTGCCGAAATTAGTATTCTCAGCTTTAAAATAACTTCCGCCTTTTAAAAGGTTTACCGTTCCCTGTTCAAATAAAAAATCTCCGGTGTATTCATCATTTTTGCCGCCGAGGTTTAATGTACCGCTGTCTTTTTTGTAAATTTTTCCACCGCCGCTTATCCCGCTTAAAATATTTGTTGTTCCGCCTGAGACAAAATCGATTTCCGCATTGCTATCATTATGAATATCATTTAATTTCCCGTCTTTAGTGTGATTATTTCTTAAAGTAGTATTTTCTATAACAAGTTTATTTACATTGAAAATAGCACCGCCCAAAGCTGTATCGGCAGTGCCTGTTATATAATTATATAATTATCTTCTATTAAAGAATCTTTAATTGTTAAATCACCCTGATAATCATTACAAATAGCGCCGCCGTCAGCGTAATAATTTGAGTCAATATAGTTTCCTTTTATTACACTGTTATCAATTATCATGTTTTTGTTGTTGTAAATAGCTCCGCCTCTAACTGTTGCACTATCACCGCCGTTAATATAATTCCCTAAAATATTACTGTTTGTTATAGTCACATCACCCAAATTATTGTAAATAGCTCCGCCAGATTGATATATGCTTTCTTTTCCAAAAACATGATTTCCCTCAAATCTGGTATTATTTATTGATAAAATTCCGTCATTATAAATTGCACCGCCATAAGGAGCAACCGAACCCTCACAATTATTATTTACAAAAATGGAATTATTAATATTCATGATTGCATCCGGCCCGTCCAAATAACCGTTTGCAATAGCTCCACCAAATGATGAGGCACCATGAGAATAATTCTCTTGAAAAAGCGAATTATTAATATCAATTGTTCCACCGTTAAGATTATAAATCGCCCCTGCTACTGCAAAATTATAGCCGCTGGAATCAACAAAATTTCCGATAAAACCTGATTCTTCAATATCGGTATAGCCGCCGCTGTTAAAAACTGCTCCTGCAAATTTTGAACCGCTATATGTTTGTCCCTGACAGTTTCTTATACCTACCTTGTTAAATAAACTGTCCTGATTTAAGACAAATCCGCCAAACCTCTCATTACCGTTAATGTAATGATTACCGCCGTCAAATGTAATATCCAAATTCCAAAAATGATAACCTATTGTTGAATCTGAACTTAAATCATCAGTAAAAGTTAATGTATCGCCGCTTCTTGGATTTGAATTTATCAGTTCATCAAAGTTATGGATTTCTATGTTTCGTGCTTGTGCATAAGAATTTATACAAAACAATAACATAATAATTATTAGTATTCTGCAAGTTTTCATTAAGATATTATTATTTTATCAATTGCTGATTACCATTAATCAAACAGACATTATTAGTTATACAGTTTAACTAACCATCAGGTATTTAAAATAAATATAAAATGCTCCATCTTTTTTCCGCGAACATTTTTAATAAAACTGCCTATATTCTTAGCTCCAAGTTTTTCAGCCACTTTTATTGAGGGCGTGTTAACCGGCCGAATTTCAAAAATAACTTCTTTTAATCCGAGCTTTTTAAAAGCATAATCCGCCATAAATCCTGCTCCCTCTAATGCAAAACCTTTTTTCATAAATTCTTTTTTTAAAATATAACCGATTTCGTAATATATTTTCCCATCAATTGTATCCGGCATAAGTGCAATTTGGCCGGCAGCTTTACCTGTTTGTTTTTCAATTGCAAGAAAATAGCCGAGGTTTTGGGAACTGTATAAATCTTGATTCTTTTTAATCCAATCTTTTATATCAACATCCGTAAAACAATGTTCCCAAATTTTCTGCACGCTTTGGCTTCTCATAATTTGAGAAATTTCATTAAAATCATCAGCGTTCATTTTTCGGAGAATTAATCTTTCTGTTTCTCCAAAAACTTTTGATGTTTTGGTATTCATAAAATTTGTAATCCTTTAATAAAAATTTTTATAAAATCTTTTGCAGCCTTAGGTAAATACTTATTTTTACTATATACTATTGCCAAATCTCGTTCCGGCATACTATTTTTAATTTTATAACATTTCATTGTTTTATCACATTCAACAGCTTTAGCAAATAGTTCAGGAATAAACGAGGCACCCATCCCTTTTTTAATAAAAGAGTACAATGTCTCAATATTATGACACTCTAATAATATATCAGGAACAAAACCATTCTGAACACATAATTTTCTGCCAACTTTACCTATAAGTTGATTTTCTGTTAACATTATAAAAGGTTTATTTTTTAATAAAGATAAGTCTATCTCCGGATATGTGTCAGTTTTTTTATAATCTATTTCCCATTCAATTGGTATACCTATAAGTATAGCCTCTTTTAATACTGATATGCTGGTATATACAAAATCATCAGGATGCGGGGTATCAATAAGTAAATCAATTTTGTCTTCTTCCAATAAACTTTTTAAAACATCTGTGGGGTGTTCTTCCAGTGTAATCTTGCAATTCGGGTAAATTTTTTTAAACTCAGAGATAACATTTGGTAAAAGATAGCTGCATCTATATGGTGAAACCCCTATAGTCAAACTTGACAAATCGTTTGAAGCAATATCCGAAAGTTTTTGACTCATTTCTTTTTCAGAAGAAAGCACATTTTTTGCCCATTCTACAAAGACTTTGCCAGCAGGTGTAAGCCCAAAAGGTTTTCTTTCAAATAATTTTACACCTAATTCTTTTTCAAGGAATTGTATACTTTGGCTTAATGAAGGTTGTGATATATAAAGCTTATAAGATGCTTTTGAAAAATTCTTTTCTTCTGCAATTGTTATAACATAATTTAGCTGATTTAAATTCATAATTTTATTATAAGCAATAACTATCAAAATTCAATATTATTATAAGTTTTTCCTATTAATAGTATAAAAATTATGTATTTTACAATTTGAAGATAAGAGTAATAATATAAATGTAAAGAATAATAGTATAAAATACACTTTATATTTTACCCTCTACTGGAATAAAATAATGACAGCAACAGACAAATTTACAAAATCATTTACAAAACTTTGCGGGAATTTAGGAAAAAACAATAAATCTTTATACAGTGCTTTAACTATCGCAGTTTCAAAAGGAACCTTGAGACCAACATTCACAATGTTGGACAAAAAACAAGATAAAGATTCACGTAATTATGCAGCATTTAGAGAAGGATTAACAGGAGCCGTTGCTATTATATCATATCTGGCAACAAATAAGCTGGTTGACAAATTAGCAGAACCTTTTTGCAAAAAAGCCAAAATCCTTGATAAACTTGAGCAAGTCAAACCTGTTTTATCCTTAATAAGCGTTAGTATGAGTGCTCTTATAGTAATCCCGCTTGTTTGTAATTTAATTACAAAACCCTTGCTGGATAAAGTTTCGTCAAAACCTGTTTCCAATAAAAGACCATCAGAACCTAAAACTATAAAATTTCAAGGATATCCGGCTGTTTACAAAAATTTTGGCTATACAAACGGCAAATTAAGGATTGGAGGCTAGCATGATTGACAAAATTGCATCAATAGTTACAAATCCATCCTTGATACAGTTTGCACAAAATACAAAAGCATGTATCACAACAGAATCATTATTTAAGGCAACAGGAAGACCTGCATTCATTATGATGGATAAACACGTAAATAATGAAACAAGAAAATATGCAGCAATAAAAGAAGGTCTATACCAACTTTTATGTTTAGGTATATATTTAACTCTAATTTCCATCATTTTTAAAAAATACGGATTTAAACTTGCACAAAAGATTATGAAAAAAGAAAAAATTTTACCTGATTTTAAAAACGTTGAAGAATATGAAGCCTATTATAAACTAGCCAATATGAAGAAAGAAAAAAGAGCCGCGTCGCCATTATTACATAAACTTTCAAACAAGTTAAAAGAAAATGATAATGATACTTTTACTATTAAACAAAAACTACTAACAGAGGAAAACCCAAAACTATATGAACATGGCAAAGGGGCTATTGAATTTACATCCCTGGCCGGTTCAGTAATAGGATTAGCTTTGATAGCAAGTCAGATAAGTAATTTAGCAATACACCCTATAATGAAGTCGATTGGACTGGAAAGAACAAAGGAGAAATAAAATGAGTATTTATGAAGCAGGAATGATGATATGTTTTGGAATAAGCTGGCCATTAGCAGCCTACAAAACTTACAGATGTAAATGTGTACATGGGAAAAGCATTTATTTTTCAATGCTTATATTATTAGGTTATATATGTGGAATAATCCATAAATTACTTTACTCAATGGATCCTGTAATATGGTTATACCTCGCAAATATGGCATTTCTATTAACTGATATGGCATTATGGTATAAATATAAAAATAATCCCGCACCCAGTATAAATGAAACTGTAATTAACGAAGAAATATAAATATAAATCTAAATATCCATAAACTGTAAGTTATCACTTACAGCAAAATCCGCATCAGTAGAATTTTTTATATCTTCCACAGTAAACATAGGGTTTATGTCAGTTAAAATAAGCCCGTCAGCCGTTACTTTAAAAACACAGCGTTCTGTAATAATCATATTGACTTCTTTATACGCAGTAAGCGGCAAATTACATTTTTTAACAATTTTAATTTGTCCTTTTGAAGTATGCTCCATAGCAACAATAACTTTTTTTGCCCCGACAACAAGATCCATGGAACCACCCATGCCCGGAACAAATTTCCCCGGAATAAGCCAGCTTGCAAGACTTCCCTGTTCATCTACCTGCAATGCCCCGAGTACTGTTGCATCAATATGACCACCGCGCATCATTGTAAAAGCCATTTGAGAATCGTAAAAACTTGCACCTGCTTTAGCTTCAACGTAACCCCCGCCGGCATTAATAATTCTTTTGTCAGGATTATCACCTTTCTGGCTTTTTCCAACACCCAAAAGACCGTTTTCTGACTGAAATGTAACATTGATTCCCTCTGGAACATAATCAGCAACCGCTGTTGGCAGACCAATCCCGAGAGTAACAACATCTCCATCTTTAAACTCTTTTGCAGCTCTTTTCGCTACAATTTCGCGTATCTTATTTTTTGATAATTCTTCCATTGCAGTTACCATCTATTCTTCCTCGCAAGAAACAACATAATCTACAAAAAGCCCCGGAATTACAACTTCATTCGGGTCAAGGCAGTCTACAAGCTCATCAGCCTGAACGATTACTGTTTCGGCAGCAGTTGCCATAATTGTGTTATGGTTTCTTGTGGTGCCTATAAAAGAAACATTACCGTACTTGTCAACTTTTGAGCCGTATATCAACGCAAAATCAGCTCCAAGCGGTTTTTCAAAAATATATTTTTTCCCGTCGACTTCCATGGTTTCTTTATCTTCTTCAATAATTGTTCCGACACCTGTTGGTGTTAATATTCCGCCAAGTCCGGTTCCTTTTGCTCTTATTTTTTCAATAAGTGTACCCATAGGAACAAGTTCAACCTCAATTTCGCCGTCATGCATTTGTCTTCCGGTTTCGGGATTTGTTCCGATGTGGGAAGCTATTACTTTTTTAATCTGTTTATTTTCTATAAGCTTGCCTCTATCCGCTCCGGGAGTTGATGTGTCATTACAAATCATTGTTAAGTTGGAAACATTCTGATTTATTAATTCATCAATAAGTTTATCGGGAGTTCCGCAGCTTAAAAAACCACCGACCATAATTGATGAACCGTCTTTTATCATACTTATAGCTTCTTTTGCAGAAATTATTTTTTTCATTTTCCTCTACCCTTTTACAATTCTATTATAAAAACAGCTATTTTGTAAAATCTGTAGATATTCTGTTACATTTTAAATTATATCCTCCGGCTGTTTTTTCTGCCAATTAGGATAATAATAAATTTCTATAATGTCATTTTTTTTAATTTTTGCATGCCCGCCTTTTATAAAGTTTGTAAGAGACCCGGTCGGCGGGAGAGGAGTTAGCGCCCATTTCAACGGAAAAACCCACAGACTTCTGTCCTGTCCTTTAACCTCATAAAAATCTGACACCTGACCTTTTAAAATATTATCAATCTTAAATCCGCCTAAAATTATACTTGCAGGAATTCCGTTCATTCCGCTTTTAATAATAGTTTCAACCCTTGCAGGCACCTCCGTTCCTTTTTTAATAACAAGTCTGCCGTCATAATATACATTTGAAAGCACGCTGAATCTAAAAGGCATTCCCTCGTATATCTTGCTTTCGGAAGAGATTTCGTCAAGTGCAGAAAGCTTTATTATCAATCTGTCCGTACTGTTATAATCATAATTCAAATTAGGTTCCGGTTTTTCTAACACTCTATCCTTTAAGGTAGAATTAACAAATTCATCAGTAACCGCCATAGCATTTGAAAAACTACAGTAAGCAAGAAATATAAATAATAAAACTACAGCCTTATTCATATTCAGGTTCCTCAACTGACCCGTTTCTTATTTTCTTTTCAAGAAGTCTTCTGTTATAAGAAGAATTTAACAGAAAATTCTGGTAGCTGTTTGTTTCAAGGTATTTACTATTAACTAAAAAATACGGATATTTGGTATAAATATACTCATAAATTATTGCCAGCCGCTTTGAAGTCAGGTTTGTATTTGAAAATCTGTCAAAACGTTTCTGCGGATATGCTTTGTTAATATAAGTAATAAGCCCTATAGGGTCGTATCCGGCATTTACCATAAAATCGACAGCTCTTTTATCTGCAACTATTTCATAGATTTTAGGCGCGGCTTTTATCTGAACGGCATTCAAGCCGCCGTTCCATACCCCGCCGTATGACTTTAACGCCGTAGAAATCCCGCGGGACAAAAATGCAGCAAGTTCATCTTCATTTGAAATAAATTTTATGTCATTTTCATACAGGACTACCTGACGTTTTGTAACCTCATCTGTTGATTTCAACAGTGATTTTTTCTCAGATTTGTCATAAACAAAGATAATCCTCTTATCAATCTTATTTGCATTTAGAATTTTAAATGCTGTTTCATTTATTCTGTTTTGAATACCCTGTTCCCGCTCTATTACGGAATCTTCTACCGCCAAAACATTCACTGCCGAAATTATTGCAGCAATAAACAAAAATAAAATCTTTTTCATACATTCCTTTTTTATTCTTTAACTTTCAGCAACAATAGTCGTTACAAGTTCACCATAACTGTTAAAATGACCGTCGGTTTCCTCAACAATATATCTTAATTCAGGTTTACCTTCAACAGCATTTTCAGCACAATCCATTGCTTCATCATAATCTTTAAATTCGCCGATTAAAGTTTTAGTCAGGCTTGAGTGATTTTTTTCGGTATAAACACTATACATAACATATCTCCTTTCTTAATTATATAATAGCACAGAATAATTAATATATTGCGGGATTAAATTATTTTGTAAACTTATTAATGTATCATAAAAAGGAGAATATAATGATAGTTGAATTAAATGAAAACAATTTTGAAGAAAATACAAAATCCGGTTTGAAGCTTGTGGAATTTTTTGCAACATGGTGCGGATTTTGCCAGAAACAAAGACCCGTGCTTGAAGAACTGTCCAAAAACAATATCTGGATAGGAACCGTTGATGCTGATAAAAATCCTGAAATTACCAATAAATACGGGATAAAGGGATTCCCAACATTTGTTTTATTCAGGGACGGAAAGGTTATTTCCACTCTCCCCGGATACCATGACAAATCCCAGCTCCTTTCTAGGTTAATGGAAAATCTCGGTTAAATATCCTCTTTAACAACAGGTGTATTTATTGAATATAAATCAACTCCGCCGACAGCCTTGTATAATGAAATAGTTGATATCAAATAATTAATTTTATTTGATACCTGTTCTTTTTCAATCAGCAAATGGGCTTCTTTGCTGTATAAAATATCCATTTCCGAAGCGGCACCTATATCTTTTTTGTCTTCCATTAATTTATAAATTTGGTTTTGCATTTCAAGCCGCTCTGTACTCTGTTCATAGTTTTTAGATGCAATTTTATAATCCGCAAGTCCTGTATTTATTTCTTTAATCCCTGTAAGAATTGCTTTCTGATAATTGTTCAAAGCTTCTTCATACTGGTATTTTCTCAATTTTAAAAACGCCATTTTACGTCCGCCGGCAAAAAGGTCAAATGACGGTAATATTCCTGCATTAAACAATTGTGAGTAGCTGTTAAAAAGTTTACCCAAATCATAGGCATTCAAACCTATCTGACCAAATATTATAAATTTAGGCAAAAGTTCTTTTCTGGCTATTTTCACATCAAATCCAATACGTTTAATGTTAGCTTCTTCCTGTAGATAATCCGGACGATTTTCAATAATTGTCGTATCATATTGAAGCGGTATTCCTGTCAAAAGAATTAAATTTTCGTATTTTGTTCGTTCGGGATTTCCCTCTTTCATTGATAAATATACTCTGATACTGTTAATTAAAACATCCTGTTTTCCGGCAAGGTTATTTCTTTCTTCTTTTAATTGCGTTAAGAGTTTTTGTTCTGCCAGAACTTCGTTAATAGTACATAATCCGGCATCATATTTGTTCACTGTTCTATCGGTAATTTGTTTTTGGAGTTCTATTAATTCGTCCTGAATTTCCAAAAACTTGTCTGTTTTAATCAGGTTCAAATAATCTGCCGTAAAATCGGAAGTCAAAGTAATATAAGTTGCACGTTCCGCCTGTTTTATAATTTCAAGCTGCTGTTCAACACTTTTTGTTTTTAATCTGTTTTCTCCCCATATATCAAGTTCATAGCTCATAGTTAAAGGCAATTGATAATTATACTGAGCAAAACTCGGTATCACCATTGAGCCGAACTGCTGGTTTGATGATCTGAACTGTCTTCCTAATGACCCATCAAAACTAAGCATCGGTAATTCATTTGCAAACTGAATTTTTACAAGCTTTTCATTTTCTTTTACCTTTAAGTCAGCATTTTTTAGGTCATAGTTAACTTCAAAAAGCTTTTTAAGATTTTGCGTCAAAACAGGGTCTTGATATTTTTCCCACCACTGCAAATTTAAATAATGAATTTTATTCTGTTCATGCTTAATTTCGGCTTTGCTTTGTTTTGCATATGCAGCAGGCATAGCAAGGGTAAGGGTTAACAGTATAATTAAAAATTTCTTCATATTTCTCTTCCAATATTTTTTCTTGTGTTATAATTATAACACAAGATATTTTATAATAAAAATACAGAAAAGTAAAACATGAAAAATAACCCCTTAAGAAAAAGAGTTGGAGCAATGCTGGTTGCAACGGGAATTTTATCCCGCGGACTTGCTTTGCAGACTTTTGCCGAAAAGGGTTTTGACATAACTTCAGAGCAATATTTAATATTGTCTTTGCTTGTTGAACACGGAGAATTGTACCAGAGACAGATTTCCGAATTAACATACAAAGACAGGCCGAATGTCAGCAGGATTATTAATATTCTGGAAGAAAAAGAACTTGTAAAGAGGGTAAATGATTCAAACGGCAGACAAATTTATAAAATCGTTGTTACCGAAAAGGGCAAAAAACTCAGAGAAATAATTCACCCCGTCATTGTTGATATAAGAAAAATAATGACAGCAGGAATATCAAAGGAAGAATTGGAAAACTGCTTACAGACCCTGGAAAAAATGCTTGAAAATATGAAAGACAAAGTTAAACTACAAATTTAGATATGGGAGAAATATAAATGGAAAATATAGATCATCATGGAACAAATGCAGAAGAAAATAATATAGACACACGCCCCGAATATATGAAAAAGAGAGTCATAGTACCATCAGTAACGGCTTTAATATTCTTGTTATTCGGAATTTATTTTACAATTCATTCAATATTTTATCAATCAACAGATGATGCTTTTATAGAAGGCCACATTGTATCAATAGCACCGCGTGTTCAGGGGCCTGTTTTAAATTTATTAATAGATGATAACCAGCTTGTTAAAAAAGGCGATTTGCTGCTTGAAATCGATCCTAAAGATTACGAAGTTAAACTTAATCAGGCAAAAGCAAAACTTGAAGAAGCGAAAGCATCTCTTATTAATACTGAAAATCAGGTTACAAAAAGTCTATCCGATCTTGAATTTGCTCAGGCGGATTATGACAGATATTTAAAAATGTACAACAAGGGAATTTCTTCAAAGCAGGATTACGATTCAAGTCTTAATAAATTAACGGCCGCAGAATCAAACAGCAAATCTGCAAAAGCAAGATACAACGAAATTACGGCATCAATAAAACGACTTGAAGCCGAAGTTGAACAGGATGAATTAAATTTATCATATACAAAAATCTACGCCCCGCAAGACGGCTTAATAACGAACCGTTCTGTTGAACAGGGAAATTATGTTCAGGTAGCACAGCCGCTGTTTGCAATTGTTCCGGAAAAAATGTGGATAGTTGCAAACTTTAAAGAAACACAGCTTGCAAATATGAAACCCGGCCAGCCTGTAGAAATTAAGGTTGATACATACAGAGGCAAAAAATTTCAGGGAAAAGTTGATAGCATCCAAAGAGCAACAGGTGCCAAGGCAAGCCTTTTCCCTCCTGAAAACGCTGTTGGAAGCTATGTAAAAATTGTTCAGAGGGTTCCTGTAAAAATCGTCTTTACCGAGGATATTTCAAAATACAACATTGTACCCGGTATGTCAGTAGTTCCGGAAGTAAAGGTTAAATAATGGCCGAAAATACAGACACAAATGAAAAGAAAACTCCGGTCTGGCTCATAGCGGTATCAATTCTTTTGCCGACAGCCTTTGCAATGCTTGCAACATCCGCGACAAATGTTGCAATACCGCATATTGCAGGATTTTTCGGCTCAACGATTGATGAAGCTAACTGGGTTATTACTTCTTACATGATCGCAAATGCCTGCCTTATTCTTATGACAGGCTGGCTGGAAAATTTGATGGGACGAAAAAACTTTTTAAAAGTTTTTATATCAATATTTACAATAGGTTCTGTAATATGCGCAATAGCTCCGAATTTGAATTACCTTGTTTTGGGAAGACTAATTCAGGGTATCGGAGGCGGGCCGATGATGCCTATTTCACAAGCCATTCTTATTTCAAGCTTTCCGTTTGAAAAACGCGGGTTTGCAATGTCTTTATTTGGGCTTGCGGTAATGGTATTTTCAATATTGGGGCCGTCTTTTGGCGGTTTCATTGTTGATAATTCCGCATGGCAGTGGATTTATTATATAAATATCCCTATAGGGATTTTGTCTGTAATTCTTGTTCACTGTAATATTCCGGAACTCGAGTTTCGTAAAAAAATTGAAAAAATTGACTTCCCGGGAATGATTTCTCTTGTAATCTGGCTATTAACAATGCAGGTTGTTCTTGATAAAGGCCAGCAGTACAACTGGTTTGATTGTGCATGGATTTGCTGGCTTACAGGGATTTCAGCGTGTGCATTTGCATTTTTCCTTGTATGGGAATTAGAATATAAAAACGCTCTTGTGAATTTAAGAGTATTTAAGGACAAAAACTTTGTTATCGGAACTATTCTGGGTGCATCGGTAAACGTAATTATTTACGTTACAATATTGCTTCTGCCGCAGTTTTTGCAGAACATGATGGGCTATACAGCAATGATAAGCGGTTTTTCGCTCGCTCCGCGTGTTATTTCCTGCGTAATTATGCTGATAATAATCGGGCCTTTGATGAATATTATTGATAACAGGTTTTTAATCGCGTCAGGATTTTTCTTTTTGGGATTATCAACAATTATGTTTATGAACCTTAACTTAAGTGTTTCCTTTTCATATGTTGCAATACCAAACATAATCATGGGTGTCGGAGTAATTCTTGTATTTATTCCGGTATCTTCTCTTGTACTTGGAACATTACCGAAGTCAGAACTTTCAAACGGTGCAAGTCTTCACAGTCTTTGCAAATGTGTGGCAACTGCTTTTGTAATTTCTATGTCTTCAACTCTTGTTGCAAGACATTCACAAATGCATCAGGTTTATCTGGTAAGACATTTATCAAACTTTAACCTTATTTTCCAACAAAAATTAGCTGCACTTACGCATACGTTTATGGCATCAACTTCACATTTTGCAGCCCAGCATAAGGCAGGTGCTTATTTCTACAAGCAGCTTCTGGTTCAATCAAAACTTATGGCTTTTGTTGATGTATTTGAACTGTTTGCATTAATTGCTTTTATCTTAATCCCTTATGCTTTTGCATTAAAAGTAAATATAAAAGAACGCAAAGAAAATTAACCTTGAAATTTATTATTGAAATTTTATAATTTGAAAAAAGGAGTTTTTAATGAATGATTTAAATCTTAAGATAGACAGTAATAAATGTGTTCACTGCGGATTGTGCATAAATGACTGCATGGTGAAAGCATTGGAATTTGATGAAAACAAAGTTCCGCGTGTTGCAGACGGCGGAGAAAGAAGATGTATGAAGTGCCAGCACTGTCTGGCGATATGTCCTGTCGGAGCATTATCAATTTTAGGAAAATCTCCAGAAGATTCAGTGCCTATACAGCAATACAATCCGGATGAAATTTTAAACCTTATTAAAAACAGAAGAAGTTACAGACATTATAAAAAAGAAAACCTGCCGCCTGAGATAATGGAAAAGCTTAAAAACATGCTTAACTGGGTTCCGACAGGGGTAAATAACCACGGCCTTCATTTTTCATTTATTGATGATATTGAAGTAATGAATGATTTTAGGGATTACACAAACAAAAAACTAATTGATGTTCTTTCAAAACCTGTTATAAACAAAGCATTTAAAAAATTCGAAAGATATAAAAAATTTATATTAAATGGAAATGACTTTGTATTTCGCGGGGCACCGCACATGGTTGTTGTTTCAGCGCCGATTGATGCACCTTGCAAAGATGTTGACCCGATGATTGCTCTTAGCTACTTTGAACTTTACGCTCAAAGTCTCGGTGTCGGAACAGTATGGTGCGGAATTGCTTACGGAATATTAAGATTTTTCCCTGAATTATGCAAACAGCTTGAAATTCCCGACACTCATAAGGTTTCTTATGTAATGCTGTTCGGCCCTGCAGATATCAAATACCACAGAGCCGTGCAGCCGGAACCTTTTAAAATGGTTTCTGTCAAAAAAGGAAATCGTGAAATGTCTTTTGCTGACAAAGTTAAAAGGTTTTTCCTTAACGGTAAATAGCTAGAAATCCCGCGGTTTAACACCTTTAAGCCAGTTTGATTCTATTTGTTCCAGCGAAATTCCTTTTGTTTCAGGAACAAAGAAGAATACAAACAGTATACAAAGGAATGAGACCGCTGCAAATCCCCAGAATGTAATTGCTCCGCCTAATCTGTTAATCAGAATAGGGAAACTTCCGACTACAAAAAAGTTAAATGCAAAGTTTGAAACAGTGCATATACTCATTGCAAGCCCTCTTATTTTCAAAGGGAAAACTTCTGATACCAAAATCCAGCCGATAGGCCCAAGACTGAATGCAAAACATACAATATAGGAAACCAGACTTCCGACGGCAACCCATTTTAAGTTTGCGCCAAGCACAGCTTCAAATTGGAAAGCACAGCCAAGAGCCAGCAAACTAAGCATTACACCGGTTAAACCAAAATACAAAAGCGGCTTTCTTCCAAGTCTGTCTGTAAAGAAAATTGCCACAATTGTCATCAAGAAGTTTACAATACCAATACCTGTTGTTGCATAAATAGCATTAAGATTAGAATCAAACCCCGCGATTTTAAATATAGTCGGAGCGTAATAAATAATAGTGTTAATGCCGGTACAGATTTGTGCAAACATTATACCTATACCGACAACAAACGGCATTATCATCCATTTTTTAAACCTGAATTTCTCATTTGAAACCCCGGCTTCGGGCTTTAATGTCTCTTTAATCTGTTTTATTTCTTCATCGGCATCAATATCAGGTTCAATCTTCTTAAAGACTTCTTTTGCCTCGTCATCTCTGTTTTTACTTACAAGCCAGCGCGGTGTATCGCTTAAAAACATCATACCTATTAAAAGAACTAAGCCCGGAAACACACCCGCAAAAAGCATCCAGCGCCAGCTATATACAGCCTGCGCAAAAGCTGCATTGATTACGTAGGAGAATAAAATCCCTGCCGTGATTGCCCACTGATAAAGAGAAACCAAAGTTCCTCTTAACTGTTTCGGCGAAACTTCAGACAAATAAAGCGGTACAACAAAGTTTACAATTCCGACCGCAAGACCTACAAGAATTCTTGAAAGAATCAGCACATAAACATTCGGCGCCAGCCCGCAAAGAATTGAACCGACAATAAAAATTACAGCGGTTGCAATAATAATCTTTTTACGCCCAAACATATCCGCAAGAATTCCGTTTGTAGCAGCCCCGATTACTGCACCGATTAATACAGAGCTTACAAGAATTCCCTGCAAATAATCAGACAAATTCCAGCTTTCGTTAATGTAAAGCAGAGCTCCTGAGATAACTCCCGTATCAAATCCTGATAATAAACCGCCCAAAGATGCAACAATTGCAACAACATACAACCATAAATATTTCATATATTCTCACTCCAGAAAACGTATTTATATTTTTATTATAAACTATTTTTGAGCTTTTTCAAGACTGTTTTCAAATAATATTATATATATTGAAAATTATATTACATAGGATTGTTTAAATATTTATGAAAATTAATATTAATTATAATCTATATGTCAATTTTTTGAAATTATGGTACAATAAATTTAATATCTTTTATATTTAAAAACATGTTAAATGTTTCAAAATGGACAAAAATAAATAAGGATTTATAATGTAATATTATGGTAAAAATTAAGGAAATTCAAACAGGGAATATATTTTCAAAAACTTCATTCAAGGGATACAGTTATGTAATAAACCCTTATACCGGTTGTACAAGCGGATGCAGTTTTTGCCATGCCTGCTTTATGCAGACATTTACAAATCACCAGAATGAAAACTGGGGCGACTTTATAGATGTAAAACGCTGGGACGGAATTGTCAGAACACGCAGAACTGTTGCAGGGCGCAACATTCTGATGAGTACTGTGACAGACCCGTATAATCCGATTGAAGAAGAATACAAAAATACAAGATATATTCTGGAACAATTACAAAAAATCGGCTGCAATCTGACAGTCTGTACACGTTCTGATTAAGTTTTAAGAGACATAGATATTTTAAAAGATATGAAAGCCAAGGTATCAATATCTGTAAACTCTCTGGATGAAGAATTTATAAGAGGGTGTGAAGAAAAAACTACGCCTGCATCACGCAGGTTACAAGCATTGAAAAAACTTCATGATGAAGGTATTTATACCATTTTATGCATATCACCTATATTTCCATATATAACTGATTACAAAGCTATTATTGAAACTGCTAAAGATTATGTTGATGAATACTGGTTTGAAAATCTAAATTTACGACAGCCTTATAAAGTTAATGTTCTAAATTATATATACAGACAATATCCGGAATACGACGAAAAATACAGCGATATTTATTTAAAGAAAAATAATGAATACTGGTACTTCTTAAAACATGACATTATGAGATACTGCCAGAAAAACAAATTTACCTACAAAATAGATTTCAGACACAGCTGAACCCATCCTGTTTAAGTTCAAAAATTTTGTAATCTGTACTGAAATTTCCGGCAACAGTAAGCATGAAATTTACCTGAAAAGGTATTGTAATCTTAGTTTTAGGGGTTCCTTGAAGTTTGATTACAGCTTCATATTCAGTCCAGAACTGATAAAACAATTCTCTTGAAATATTATCTCCTTTATAATTATATCTTGCAAAAAGTTCTTTAAAATTTCTTTCTTTCATAAATTCTATATCAGCACCAATAGGATTTTCATCAAATGCAGCAACAACAATATTTTCAGAATGAGAAATGCTAAATTGTAAATCCGACTTAATAAAACGGGGTTTTTTGTTAACAATTTCAATTTCCGGATTTACTATCCCGAAAAATTCTTTAGCAGCAGTTTTCACAAGAAAACGACCGTAACAATGCTGTTGTTCTCTTTCTTCAGATAAAAATTTTCTGTCAGCAAAACTGCTTAGAATTTCTCTATCTATTAAATATTTATTTGTATCTATAAAAAATATATTCATATAACTGTTAAAACAATAATAACATGTACAAAAAAAAATTTTTACAATTATCAACATTATTTATATCCAACCGGGCAATTTAGTTTTATACTGATGCGGGATAGAATAATTATACTTTCAGAAAGGCGGATTTATGTATAAAGATATACAGTTGAATAGCGCGAATTTTTTAACGGAAATAATAAATGGCACAGATTTGGAGAATTTAAAAAGAAGTTTTATTGAAATTTTAACACACGACTTGAAAACACCTATAATTGCACAAATCAGAGTATTAGAAATGATGCTTGAGGGGAATTTCGGCAGATTAAACAACGAACAGTCTGAAATGCTTCAGCTTACTCTGGAATCCTGCAACTATATGTATACAATGGTTGCAACATTGATTTCTACATATCGATTTGATATAGAAGAACCGGAACTTTATTACTCGGAATTTAACATAATGCAGGTTATCGAAGAAACAATAAAAAAAGTAAATGCTTACTTATTAGAAAATAACCTGAAAGTAGTTGTCATACCTGAAATAAAAACTCCTGTAATTGCAGGCGACTTAGTAAGAATAACAAAAGTAATCCAGACGCTGCTTTTTAATTCATTAAATACAGCATTCAAAAATTCAATAATGAAAGTTTATTTAAAAGAAGAAAACGGGAATTTGACGGTAAAATTTGAAAGCAGAAGCGGATATATCAGCCCTGAAAAAATAGAAAGAAGATTTAAATTTCACACGTATCATACAGAAAAATACGATAAAATCGGTACCGGCATAGGATTGTATCTGGCAAAAAAAATAATAGAAAAGCATAAGGGAAAAATCATTGCAGAAAGTTTAATAACACAAAAAAATATTCTCGGGTTCCAAATCCCTGTTGAAGCACCCGAAGAAATCTGCTATAAGAACTGTGTTTAAAGCTTACCGCAGATTACACGTTCAACACCTGCGAGATCTTTGATTATTTCAATATCGGAAAATCCTTTGTCAAGCATTAACATACTTACATCTTGGGCCTGTCCGATACCGAGTTCAAACAGAAGGTAACCGCCTTTGTTTAAAATTTTCGGGGCGCCGTAGGTAATTTTTTCATAGAACTCCAAACCTTTTTCATCTGATGTAAATAAAGCCTGTTCTGGGTCAAATCTAACTTCAACCTGAATGTTTGCTTTCTCCCGCGGCGGTATATAAGGCGGATTAGAAACAATTACATCAAAGCTTTCACCCGGTTTCACATTTGAAAATATATCGGATTTTCTGAATATTGCTTTATTAAACAAATTTAACCTTGACGCGTTATCCAGAGCTGTATTTAAAGCATCGCGGGAAATATCAAGACCAATAATCTGACAATCAGTATACTTTGCAATCATGCAGGCGATACACCCCGAACCTGTTCCGACATCAAGTGCCGTTTTAAAATTGTTCTTATTTATAAGCTCAATAGCTTTAGTCACAAGGATTTCAGTCTCATCACGGGGGATAAGAACATCTTTATTTACAATAAACTTTTCGCCCATAAAGTCCGCAAAACCAATTATATGCTGAATAGGCTGACGTGTGCGCGCCCGAACCTCTGCTTTTTCCTTAACAATTTCAAGCATTTCTTCATCAAGCTTTTTGCCCATTAAAATCTCTTTAACACCAAAACCCGCAAAATGCTCAATAAGCATTTTAACTTCAATATTGGCTTCATTAGGTTCAATACCGCTGTCAGTCAAAATTTTTACAATCTGTTGAATGTTCATCAATAATCCTGTCTATTTCATCACGTGCTTCAAGTTTTGAAGCAAGTTCTTTTTTTTCTATATTATATTTTTTACACAAACGTTCATAATAATAAAGCTGTTTTTTTGTAGGAGGCTCTTTTGACATTTTAACCTCACGCAAAAAAGCACGTTTTTTCTTCTCAAATTCTTTTTGTGCCTGAATTATCGGCTCCTGTGATTTTTTGTAATCATAATATTTTCTGCACTCTTTTAAATACTTTATCGTATCACAGAGAAATTGTTCATCACAAAGTTTTTCAGCCAAAAACTCAAATCTTGAGCTGTTAATTTCAAGGTAGTATTTTTCATCATCAATAAATTTTTCCAAAACTTCTTGAACCGAAAGCTCCGGCAATTTTTTAACCAGAGCACGCAAAAAATTACACAGCGCCGATTTCTGTGTTTTTGTCAAATCAGAATAAATTTGTTTTTTAATCTCGTACATACTACCTTAAAAAAAGAATAACGAAGTATAACTTTTCAGAATTCGCAAACCGGCAGATCATTGCGCTGCCGTGCGGTCCTCATAAAACCGTGCGCATATTCCTAACGTGTGAACAAAT
>CANUDF010000018.1 GCA_947857085.1 Candidatus Gastranaerophilales bacterium
ATTGTTATGGAGGGTGCTGTTAAACTTGTTGAAGCAAGAATTGACGAAAACTGGAACAAGTTCTTTACCTGGGTTAACGAAATTAAACAATTAAAAGTTGAAGCTAACGCTGATACTCCGAAAGATATTGAAAATGCTTTAAAATTTGGTGCTGAGGGTGTAGGTCTTTGTCGTACGGAACACATGTTCATGGATCCTGACAGACTTCCTTGGGTTCAAAAAATGATTATTGCAGGAACTCCTGAAGCAAGAAAAGAAGCTTTGGATAAACTTCTTCCAATGCAGTATGCAGACTTCTATGCAATGTTTAAGGCATTAGGCGACAAACCTCTTACAGTAAGACTTTTGGATCCGCCGCTTCACGAATTTTTGCCATCTAAAGAAGATTTGATTGCAGAAGTTGCAACATTGAAAGCTCTAGGCAAAGATGCAAAAGAAAAAGAAGAACTTTTACACGTTGTTGAAAGTCTTTCAGAAGCTAACCCTATGATGGGCTTAAGAGGATGCCGTTTAGGTTTGACTTACCCTGAAATCAATGAAATGCAGGTAAGAGCTATTTTCGAAGCCTGCTGTGATTTGAAAAAAGAGGGTGTAGCTGTTAAACCTTGGGTTATGGTTCCTTTAATCGGCCATGTAAACGAGCTTAAAGTTGCAAAAGAAATTTTAGTCCGTGTTGCAAAAGACGTTATGGCTGAAAAAGGCGTTGAAGTTGAGTACAAATTCGGTACAATGATAGAAATTCCTCGTGCAGCATTAACTGCTGACGAGATTGCAGAATACGCAGAGTTCTTCTCATTCGGTACAAATGACTTAACTCAAATGACATTCGGATATTCAAGAGACGACGCTGAGGGCAAATTCCTCAACCGTTATGTTGAACAAAAAATCTTACCGTCAAATCCGTTTGAAACATTAGACCAGAAAGGTGTAGGCCAATTGGTTGAAATGTCAATGGAAAAAGGTAAAAAAGTTAACCCGTCGCTTGTAGGCGGTGTTTGCGGTGAACACGGCGGAGACCCTGATTCAGTTAAATTCTGTCATAGAATCGGATTGGATTATGTATCTTGCTCACCGTTCAGAATTCCGCAGGCAAGACTTGCAGCAGCTCAAGCGGTTGTTGAAAGCAAGTAGTGCAGTTAAAATAATAAAAAGCGGCTTTTTTAAAGCCGCTTTTTATATTGCTCTGTAATGAGATTTAACTTTGCTACCATCACTTCTAGTGTACCCCTTTACAAAAACAGTTCCGTTATTATTAAGCCTGTCAACTTCTAATTCACCGTTAGATGGAATACCTATTTTGCCCCATTGCGCTCTTATTTCAGGTTCATTATTGTTAAACTCATTAGTATTAAAACTGCCGATATCTTCTCTGGAATAAATTCTATTGTCTTTAGTTAAAGGATTTCTGTACCCTTTGAATTTTGACGGTACTGTCTCAATATTGCCATTATTATCAATATTTATACTTTTAACGGGCTTATTAATTTCAAATTCACCCAGAGAAAAATCAGCGTTTAGAGCTTCATTCCATTTTTTGGGGATATTCAAATCATTGTCCAGTTTGTTAATAAAGTTTTGTTTAATCTGGGGAAAATCTTTTTTAACATCTTTTCCCCATTGGATAGCTTTTAGCCCTTGTTCAAATGTTCCTCTTGCAATATTTTTTACTATTTTTTCTTTTATTTTATCAAAAGGATTATCAAATTGATGGATGCTATTTGGTATCTTATATTTTTGGGCTTCGGCGTCAGCTACTGCTACTTGACCTGATGTCATTATTTGGGTCATGTTAATTAAATCTTCTGGCAAATAGTCTGCCATATTTAAAGCATTTAAAACAGTATTATTTATCTCAGTTGCTTTTATCCGATTAATAGCTTCTTCTTTTGATGTGGAAGGTTTCGGTAATAATATATCTTTGAGGTTAAATGTATCTTTGTTCATAATTTATTTTACTCCTTGTGTTTACTATAGATATTAATGTAGTTGTTTATGTTTTTGTTGAAAGAATATTCTGCCCATAGGACAAGAGGTCTTGCTATCAAAATATCCTTTATTGAGTATTTTAAATTCATCTTAATCATTGAAATTATCATTGAATTGGATGATATCAAACTTATAGGTGGTTCGTCATAATCGTTGAAACAAGAAGAATTTTTTTCAGGACATTCATTGAATTTTTGAAAATATTTTGTATAATTTAGTAAAACTTGTGCAGTGCTATTTCTGAAATTTTTCATGTGTTCTTGCTTATTTTTTAGCCTGACATTTGGTATCTCAGTTTTATCAATTTTTTTTGCTAAAACATAGCAACTTTTTATTTTTTTATCAAAAAAGTCGTCAACAAATTTAATATTTTTGTTTTCATAATTTTTATCAAACATTATTTTAAATAATTCTTCTGAATCTTTAGTACATGCGTTTTCTTGCAAGACTATTGAAGCAATCTCTTTACTGTAATTTTCTATTTTCTTATAGTCATTACCGTTGAGTTTTTGGTCAACAGTTTGTATTGTGAACAAAATTATAAAAACTGAAATTAGTATTCCAAATATAATTAATAACTTTTTTTTCATAAAAAATTCTCCTTGATATTTTTTATTATAAAGCATTAAGTTATATCGTGCAATTCCGTATTTATACGTAAGTAAAATTTATCATGTTATAATTAAATCAAAGGAGAAAAGTATGATTATAATTATGGAGCCGTCGGCTTCCAAGGAAAATATAAAAAGAGTAGTTGATGTATTAACTGAACATGAATTCAGGGTTATTGTAAATCAGGGCGAAATCCACACGGTAATTGACGCTTTTGGTGACAAAACCTCTATAACACCCGGCAGAATTAGTGCTTTGCAGGGAGTAAAAGAGGTTAAAATTATCCGCGAACCTTTCAGGCTTGCTTCCCGTGACAGAAAGCAGGAAGACACTGTTATTGAATTTGAAAACGGTGTTAAAATCGGCGGGGCAAACAAACCCGTTATGATGGTTGGTCCGTGTTCTGTTGAAAGTGATTACGAGGGCTTAAGACAGGTTGCCTTTGCCGCAAAAGAAATGGGCTGTGAGTTTTTGCGCGGCGGAGCATTTAAGCCCAGAACTTCTCCTTATGATTTTCAGGGTTTTGAAGAAAAAGCATTGAAGTATCTGAAACAGGCAAGCGAAGAAACCGGATTACTTACCGTAACCGAGGTTATGGACTCTGCTGATTTGGAACTTATATGTGATTATGTTGATGTTGTGCAAATTGGAGCGCGCAACATGCAGAATTTTAAGCTTCTAAAAGCTGTCGGCAAGTGCAGTAAACCTGTAATTTTAAAACGCGGACTTTCAAGCACAATCAGAGAATTTTTGCTTGCGGCAGAACATATTATGTACAACGGAAACGAAAATGTTATTTTGTGCGAACGCGGAATAAGAAGTTTTGACAGCACATTTACAAGAAATGTTATGGACATAGCGTCAATTCCGGTTATTAAAAAATATTCTCATCTTCCTATAATTGCAGACCCGAGCCATGGAACAGGCCAGAGATATTTGATAGAACCTATGACAAAGGCGGGTTTGATTGTCGGGGCTGACGGTGTAATGATAGAGGTTCACCATGACCCTGAAAACGCCTTGTCTGACGGAAAGCAAAGTCTGCCGATACCAATGTTTAAAGATATGATGACACGCGTAAATTCAATGATGGAGCACTTGCATTACGAGAAGAACTGTTTGTCCGCTAATGTAGACTAGATATCAAGATTAAAACAAAAATTATGAAAAAAAATAAAAATAAAGATTTGATACGTTTAGGAGAGCATATCAGAATTGAAAGATTAAAGCGCAAGTTATCACAAGAAGAACTTGCAGATATGGCAAATATTCCGCAATATCAACATTTAGGTAAAATTGAACGTGCTGAAGTTGATATGAAAGTTTCAAGATTATTTTCTATATTGAGAGCATTAAATTGCAAGCTTGAAGACCTGATAAATTTAGATTAATTATTATGCCTGTCTTTGGAAAAATGCAGCGATTTCTTTGTGAGGAATTATGTGTGAAATCGGGCGTCCGTGCGGGCATGTATAAGGCATTTTTGTAGTACGCCATTTCTTAATTATCTCTTGCATTTGCCAGGTTGAAAGTTTTTGCCCTGCTTTTACTGATGCTTTGCAAGAGGTTGTAATAAGGATTTTTTCCTCTAATCTGTCAATGTCGCCCTCGATGTTTTCTAAAATATCCGCGAGAATTTCTTTCGGATTTACTTTTGCAATCAACATTGGAACTTTTCTGAAAATCAGTTCATTATCGTTTAAAATTTCAATACCAAAACCGAATTTTTCAAACTTGTCAATGTTTTCTTTAATTATTGCCATATCGGTTGCTGATACAGGTACAACGTCAGATATAAACAGCATTTGAGATGCAATTTGTTTTTCTGATTTTAGTTTCTCATATATGTATCTTTCTTCTGCAATGTGCTGGTCAACGATTTCAAGGCCGTCTTCTTTTTCAATCAAAATATATGTGTTTTTGTATTGTGCAATAATATTTTCTTCAGGTTCCGGTTCCGGAGTGTTTACAGGTGTAAGCATGCTTTGCTGTTCAACAACATCTTCAGCCGCAGGTTCTGTTTGTGTAAATTCGTTCTGAAGTTTCTGCATTAAAATATCAGAAACATACATTGTGTCATCGTCGCTGTCAACTTTGATTTCAGATTTTTCCTTTGAAACAGGCTCAAGTTTTACAACATTTTGCGGCGGAACAGGTGCAAGATCTTGCTCGACATAGTTTGCCAAACCTGCTTCTACGGCTGTTCTTACAAAGTTGAAAATTTGGTTGGTGTT
Organism: Candidatus Gastranaerophilales bacterium; assembly: GCA_947857085.1. Lineage (GTDB taxonomy): Bacteria > Cyanobacteriota > Vampirovibrionia > Gastranaerophilales > Gastranaerophilaceae > SIG32. The sequence continues at coordinate 4,833 of CANUDF010000018.1, forward strand.
TTTGTAGCGTACTTCTTTTTTGGTCGGGTGAACATTAACATCAACGTCATGAGCCGGAAGTTCAAGATTTAAAACCACAAATGGGTATTTGCTGTTTGCAATAAGAGTTTTATAAACCATATCAACAGCCTTTTGCATTACCGAACATTTTACCGCGCGGGAATTTATGTAAAGATGATAATTTTTCTTACTTGAACGTGTGTAATCAGGCTTGCTTACCATTCCGCTTATTTTTAAACCTGACAATTCATCTGTTTTTAAGACAGGTTTTAAATTACCTACGACATCAGATGAGTAAACCTCTTTCAATGCCTGTGCCAAGTCTCCCTGTCCGGTAGTTTTTAATACGGTTTTTCCGTTTCTTTTCAGTTCAAATCCGACTTTTGTATTTACAATAGCAAGAGCCTGAACTATTTCCTGAACGTAAGAAAATTCAGTATTAGGATTGCGTAAAAATTTAAGTCTGACAGGAACATTATAGAATAAATCTTTTATTTCCATAATTGTACCGACAGCACAGCCTGTTTCTACTTTTTTGACTTCGGAATTTTCGCATTTAACCTTTGTACCTGTTTCAAAATCTTTTGTTCTTGTTATACAGGTTAATTTTGAAATTGAGATTATGCTTGATAATGCTTCTCCCCTGAAACCTAATGTATGTATGTCAAACAGATCTTCATCATTTTGAAGTTTGCTTGTGGCATGTTTTGAAAATGCAAGCATTATATCATCAGGATGAATTCCCGAACCGTTATCCGCAACTCTTATGTCGCGGCAGTCGTTTGTAATTTCAATACTTATTTTAGTTGCACCGGCATCAACGGAGTTTTCAGTTAATTCTTTTACAACTGAGGCGGGACGTTCAATAACTTCACCCGCTGCAATCTGGTTTATTAAATGTTTTGATAGTTGTTTTATTCGTGCCATATTTTACCCCATAAAGTGCATTATAAAGAAATCTTTAACTACATGGAATTGCGTAAGAATTACTACAACGAGTAATGAAACAATCATTCCAAAAGTTACTTTTGCAAGGTCTTTTCCTATGTGTTTATACATTTTTTTAGGTGATTCAAAACGCAGTCTATGGTAAAGTGCGATTTCACGTCCTGCCAGCAAACCTAAGAATACCCATGTTGTTGACATTGGGATATTGTTTAATTGTATAAAATATAAAAGCAATGATGCATATATTAAGTCAATAATAGTTGCAGAGCGCGGATCCTGAACATTAGTTTTCATTTTAACAATTTTCTGGATTTCACCGCCTCTATTAAATGATAAATACCCTAAGAATATTGTGCACGCAGTAAGTACAAAAATAAGCTCGCCCAAAGAGGCTTTTCTCGGAAGATAAACAAAAAGATTTGCAGCGTCCTGCATAATCCACTGTGACCATAAAAAAGCTGTTGATGCCCATTTTGCTGCCATCCACCATTTGGAAATATTTTTAGAATGTTTTTTCTGAGTGTAGTAAAAATATCTTTCTATCGGACGTGCAATTATGTTATATATAACAAGAGCGCAAATAAAAGCAACTCCATATCCTATAAATGATTTAGTAAGCATTAAACCTATAACATGTACGTCGCTTACTGAAAAGATACTTAATATTAAAAACGCTGTGGCAACCGGAATGCCATAGCGTGTTAAAACCAGTAAAATTATTGGAGGTAAAACATGAATAAGACTGAATGTATGAGTGACTGGAATTCTGTCTAAACGTCCAAATGACATATCGCCGTTATTAATCCACCAGCCTATTCCTATTGTTAAAATAAGTACGGCACTTGTAAATGCCCATATATAAAAAGAATTAGTTTTTTTGTTTGCACTTAAGAAAGTTCCCAGAGTTTGTATAATATCATTTGAAACACAAGAGAACATAGCAAGAAGAAAGCCCGTTATCATATAAAATGTGTTTAAACTAAATCCATCTGCTAACATACTTCCTCCATTCAATTTTACTGTACAACAAACACAAATTCATCTAAACGTTTGATTACAAATTTGAAACATTTCTATAGAATGAACCTATATTATTAATCGGGGGAAGAGAATTGGCAAGATTAAAAACTAATACAAAACTAAAACCGGCTAAAAAAGCTGATTTGCAGGTTGTAAAAGAAGTCAAAACAACCAAATACAGCGACATAAATTTAAATGCCTGGAGAGAATATGACCATGTTAAAACAGATACCTTGTGGGAATTCCCGTCAAGATTAAAAGAGCACGGGCATTCTAATGAATATCACGGAAATTACATTCCGCAAATCGCGCAGCAGTTGTACGAAAGATTTACCAAGAAAAATGATGTTGTTCTTGACCTGTTTTTCGGTTCCGGAACATCCGGAATTGAAGCAATCAATATGAACAGACGTTGTATTGGTGTTGAGTTAAAAGATGATTTAGCAGAAAAAGTTTCTGAAAAATTCACACCGAAACAGCTTGTTACAGATGTCAGAGTAATTTGTGCAGATTCCGCATCAGATACCGTAAAAGATAAAGTCCAGACAGCTCTTGATATTATGGGAGAAGATTATGCGCAATTCTTAATTCTTCACCCGCCGTATGACGATATTATTAAATTCTCGGATAAAAAAGAAGATTTATCTAACTGTTCATCAACCGAAGAATTTTATGATTTGTTTGAAAAAGTTGCCAAAAACGGTTATGACATGCTTGAAAAAGGCAGGTTTGCCGCATTGATTATCGGCGACAGCTACAAAAATTCAGAAGTCCAGCCTCTTGGCTTTGAATGTATGGCAAGAATGCAGAAACTTGGATTTGCCCTGAAAGCAATAATAGTAAAAGACATGCAGGGCAATGAAAGGGCAAAAGGCAAAACAGCTAACCTCTGGCGTTACAGAGCGCTTGCAGGCGGATTTTATATTTTCAAACATGAATATGTAATGGTATTCCAAAAACGATAATTCCAAAATTTTCTCAATATAACCCCGAAAACCTGAGAGCGTTTATGCGCTCTCTTTTTAAATCTGTTTTTTGAATAGCTCAATAAAATCAATTTCAAAATAATCTGCTATTGCTATAATTTTATCAATAGATGGTTTTATGCGACCGTTTTCAACTTTGCTTATGTATGACGGGTCACACCCGATTAATTCTGATAATAATTTGCTGGAACAGCCACGGTTTTTTCTCAATTCGGATAAATTGTCTATGAATATTTTTAAAATATCGCTATTCATTACTTAATTATGCAATGTATGTTAGCAATATTATGGATTGTGGGTCCATGGTGTCGATATAGTTTAAAAAAATATATTTTTTTTATTTATTCTCAATAAATTGCTAATATTGATAAAATGGTTAAAAGAAGATTTAGTGAAAATGAAAAAAGGATTATTAACTTGTTAGTAGAGGGATTAAATAATGCAGAAATAGGAAAAACTTTAAAAATTAGTAGACATACGGTGAAATATTATGTCTCAAGAGTTTTAAAAAAATTAGGAGCAAAAGATAGAACTAACCTTGCATATATTGTTGGGTACTTTAAAGGACAAAATATGCTTTAAATCACTCAAAATTAAGTTTTGTAAAATATTATTATACATAAATTGTAAATAAGAATTTATGTTTTATTCTGCATATATAAGGTGTTTGTATGTATATTGGCTCTGTAAAGTGTATTAGTAATAAATGTTTTACTGCTTACCCTAACGCAAAAAACATTGCTGACAGTGGTAAAAAAACATCCTATGATTATAAAAATAAATCTTATCAACAGATAAATTTTACAGCTATTCCTTGGTATATTCCATACTTGGAGATTAATGATGCTTATGATGCTATAGCATTATATGATTATTTTAAAGTAGGAAACTATTTAGATTCGTCCGATGATGATGTTTCTTATGACAGTAAAGTTATAAGAAAAAATAATTATATTTCATTCAGGTCAAGGAATAATGAAAAATATTATATCCAAGATCCTAATGTTCTGCTTGTACAACAAAAATCGGGATTTACTAAAAAAGACATAAAAATGGTTAAAAATATTATTTTTGTTTCATTGGCAGTTGCTGTGGCAGCGGCTGCATTAAAATTTTTAAGAGGTAAACCAATATCTCCATATGTAAAAAGTCTTGCTAAATCACTTGGTGAAGAAATGCAAATAAATGCGAAATCCAAAAACTTGAAAAGTATTATGTCTGGCAAAGAACTTTTGACTGAGTTAAAAACATTAAAACCCGAGAATTATTGTGCAAGTCATGAGAACTTAAAAAAAGGAATATTTCTTGCAGATTTACATTCGCACAGTAATTTTTCCGACGGACAAGCATCTGTAGCATCAATATTGAATCAGGTTGCCGAATATGCAGATTATGCTTATGCAAAAACAGGGAAAAAGTTTATTTACTCGCTTACAGATCATGATAATGCTGACGGAGTAAAAGAGGCAATAAAGATTATTTATAATAATCCCAAAAAGTTTAAAAATGTAAGGTTTATAACGGGTTCTGAGTTGAGTTTTGCAATTAAGGCAGATAAAACATCCAATCAGTTTGAAACATCAGAAGTATTAGTGTACGGGTTTAATCCGTTTGATAAAGCTATATCTGCCTTTTTCAAAGATATTCAGACGAAAAGAGAATATAATGCAACAAAATTTATTGATGACTTAAACAGAATGTTTAAATATGCTGATTTTTCACTTGAAGAATTATGCGATATTTATAAAATAGACAGAAAGAGAAACGGATGGTTAATGAACAGCCAGTGGAAAGTTCATCACTACGGGCAAACAAAAAATGCGGTTGCAGGGCTTGCTAATTCTCTGAATAAGGATAAATCTGTATTATATAAAGAAATTATGCTTAAAACAGAAAAAGATAAAATGGCATTGGGGAATTTGAGGGATAGCGGTATAATTCCTAAATCATACGGTGATGATTCTAACATTACAAACCTGTGCAAGGAAAAATATTCTCCGCATTTATATCTTGGCAATATAGATTATGCAGGTGAAAATAATTTTGATGATATTGTAAATATTTTTGGCAAAAATGATGATACATTTTTCGCCCTTGCGCACCCGTATTATATTACCGAAAGAAATTCAAATGCAGAGGCAGTGATTAGCGATTTGTGCAGACGCTCCAAAGGCTATTTGAAAGCATCAGAAAGCTATCATCAGGCTTATACGCCGAATATTCCATCTAATCATGTAAAAGCCTTTAATCAATCAATTGTTTCGAAAAATAATTTAATGGAACTGGGCGGTTATGATAATCATAAGAAAGACTGGGTAGCTAAAATTTAAGTTTTGTAAAATTGCTATTGATGTAGCACTATTGATTGATGAAAAGTTTAGAAAAAGTGGTATAATAAAAATAGAGGAGATAATATATCTGCCTGATACCTGTACTGACAGGAGGCAAAAGAATATGAAAAATTTACAATTTCAAAACGACTTAGAAAAGTTAATCGCGATCTTGCCCGAAAAGGTCCGAAAGCACATCACCTATGAAAGTATGGAAGATGTTATAGAAATCGTTTTGGATATCGGGCGAATTCCTGAGATACGACATTCTTCGGGTAAGATTGAATACTTGGGAAATAGTGAAGTTACAGATGAAGATATCTCTTATATAACGCAGAGAGTACAAGAATTTACATCGGATAATCGTTCAGGCATCCCCGGAACACTCCACAGGATAAGTGCAATAAGGAACCGTCAGGGCAAAGTTATCGGTCTTACTTGCAGGATAGGCAGAGTTGTTACGGGGACAATCGCATGTATAAAAGATTTTTGTATGCAGAACAAAAGTATATTATTTTTGGGCAGACCGGGTGTTGGTAAGACAACGAAGTTGAGGGAAATCTCCCGACTTGTTGCCGATGAACTCGGAAAACGTGTTGTGGTTGTTGATACTTCAAATGAAATAGCCGGTGACGGTGATACTCCTCACCCGGCCATAGGACATGCACGACGTATGCAGGTCCGCCAGCCGGAATTTCAAAAAGACATAATGATTGAAGCAGTCGAAAACCACACGCCTGAAGTTATTGTAGTCGACGAAATCGGTACCGAAGCAGAAGCGCAGGCTGCAAGAACAATTGCAGAGCGCGGTGTTATGTTGATTGCAACTGCCCATGGTAATACTCTGGAAAATTTAATCAAAAACCCGACCTTGTCGGATTTGGTCGGCGGTATTCAGTCAGTAACACTAGGTGATGATGAAGCAAAACGCAGAGCTTCGCAAAAAACAGTTCTGGAACGAGAAAAGCAGCCGACATTTGATATTGTGATAGAAATTTTAGACAGAAACACTCTTGCCGTATATAAAGATACTGCCGAGGCAGTTGATTATATTCTTCGGGGCTGGCCTATAAGACCTGAAATAAGAAAAGTTGACCAGGCCTATGAAACAAAACATGAAAATCCTATTGCGGCAGAAATCAACAAGCTTGAACAGAAAATACTTCCTGAAACAACAGATAGTCTTAAGTTCAGCTTTTCCAGAAAAGATTATGTTGAAGGCATGAAAGCATTCAAAAAAATCTATCTCTATGCTGTCTCAAGAAGTATTGTTGAAAAAGTAATTGAACGCCTTGACTTAAATGCTGAAATTACGCGCAGTATAGAAGATGCGGATATTGTTATTGCACACAAAAACTTTGCAAAAGGAGGAGCAAAAGTTTTAAGTACGGCTAATGACTACAGACTCCGGATTTTCTATGTAAAAACAAATTCAATGGCACAAATCCAGAAAGTCCTGAAAGAAGCGCTTGATTTGCCTGAATCAAATGAAACATTACGCGGTTATTATGACGATGCAGAAAGGGCTCTGGATGAAGCAAAAGCCGCTATAAATAAAATTCTTGCAGGCGCAGAACACGTGGAATTACAGCCCCAAAACCATCAGATAAGAAAATTACAACATGAACTTGTTGAACAGCACAATCTTGAAAGCCAATCAGTAGGAGAAGGCGAGCAGCGTCACTTAAAAATTGTCGGCGGTAACGATATGCAGAATAAAAGGGCTTAATGTAACAAATTATTTACGTTATTACATTTTTCAGCAAGTAATTTTCTTGACACATTTTATTATTTTTGTAATATTTTTTGTATAAAAGGGTTAAATTATGGAAGTTAAAGCTGTAGGTCAATTAGAAAATAACAGGACAGAGGTTGTTGTACAGAATAAGAGAGGCATTTTTCAGCGTTTGTCTGTTCCTGATGAGAAAAAGGATGAATTTATAACTTCTTATAAAAAATATCTGGATAAAAGTCGTTTCCCTATTTTTGCAAGCCTAGTTTTGGGTGCGGCTTCAGGAGGATTTCTCGGAATAAACTTGGGAGCAAAATTGTTTAAGAAAAAAACTGTTTTATCCAGGATGACGTGGATTTCAGGGGGTATTTTAGGTGGGCTTATCACTCTTAAGGCTGCAGATCGTGTTCTAGCAAAAAGAATTAATAAATTCTTGGACCGTTTTGATGTAAAAGCACATGTTCCAAAAGATAACGCACAGGATGTTGAAGAACAATAACCTTATTTTGAAACCCCTTTAAAATATTTGGGCGTTACTGTCCAAACGCTTATTCCATATTGTCTTGCAACTTTTTGCAATCTTTTTAAGTATCTTATATCTTTTTCAGAATTTTCCATTATAAGTACAATGCCGGGTGTCTTATCCAGAACTGCTGCATAATAAAGGGACTGCCCTATAGACTCGCCCCACTTTTTAGCAAAATCAAATTCTATTGCATGTGTTCGGGTAACACAATCCACCCTTGTTTTATCAGGCAGTACAACTTCAATCTGTCCTTTGTTGGCAGTACACCATAGTTTCTGGTAGTCTTTCTCGTAAAAAGCAGAAGAAGGAGTTGTAAAAATAATAATAAACAACAGGCACATTAAAAATCTCATTACCTGATTGTATATTATATTTTATACAAAAAATATTAGCCGCATGTCTATATTTTGTTTTTGATTTTATTTAACATTGCAGCTGCAGGTGCATAATTGGGCAGTATAGAGAGACAGGTATTGAGTGCATCTGTGCATTTATCAATTTTATTTTCATCATTGTATACTTCTGCCAAAAGATAATGGAGTTCGGGATCCTGATAAAAATTATCTTTTGCCCTATTCAGAAAAAACATAGCCTGAGGTTTTAATCCGTTTTTCAAGAATACCCTGCCTATAAACTTATGAACCTCAGGATTTATTGTAAACATAAAATCTGCATATCTTACTATTTTTTCGACATAATCACCCTTGCAGTAAGTTATTAATATGTTTAAATCAATTTCCAAAAAATTTCTAAGTTCAAAGTATGTTGGATATCTGGTAATGCATCCTTTAATACAATCAAGCATTACAAGCCCCCAGTGTGCACGGGAATCCTGAAACTCCAGTTCGGTGAGAATTGAGGATGCTTTTTTTAGATTGTCTAATATTATTTCGCAATATGCCTGTTCAAGTTTATAGTTATGTTTTTCAAAAAAAATTTTACAGCCTTGAAATTTGGCTGCTAGAAAGTATTCTTTTGCAGTTTTGTAATCTAATAGCATAACTAATATTTGTCATTATCATTATTAAATGTAAAATCAGGAAGCAATGAATTCATCATCATTGATTGAAGGATTTGCGGGTCAATCTTTTGTCCGTTCTGGTTTTGATTGAGCAAAAAAGGTATCATATTCATCATTGCATTATTATTGTTATTATTGCTGCCTAACAGGAGACCAAGCTCGTTATATTGGTTATTCGTCTGCATCATAGGATTAATAGAAACATTAACTCCTGCTTTTTTAAGAGTTTCAATTGCTTTTATAATGTCGTCGTCAGATGTTGTATTTTCTGCAGCTTTTAAATCATCAGACTTCTTTTGGCTTCTACGGTCAAATTTTTGGATGTTTTCAATATCTTCATCTTCAAGATTTTGTTTTTCGTTAATAGTTTTTTGAATATTTTTTAATTGTTTTTCTTTTACCTGCTGGTTAAGTTCATCAGAAAAACCATTGCCGTAAGGTGAATTAATAAATTCATCTAAATCAGCAGCCGTTTCATCAGCGCTTTCTTCGGTACAGGTCGGGCCTCCTACAAGGCAGTCGCGTCCTTTTGTTGCATATTGGGTTAAAGTTAAATCTGAATTTAGTTTCATAACTCTTTCATATGCTTTTACAGCCTGATCTTTTTTCCCAACCTGAGTATATGCCATCCCTAAATAATAGTATACTACGGGATTATAAGGATCAGATTTTGTCAAAGAAATCATTTCCTGAAGACAGCCAGAATAATTACCTTTTTTATATTTTGCTATAGCTTTGTTTATGTTTGCATTAGGATAGTAAACCTGTTCGCTTTCCCATTCAGGAGCTGTGTCATCACCATAGAACTGCGTGCCGGTAGCAGTATCGGATTTTTTTAATGAAGTCTTAGGCGGTGTTTTAGATTTTGAAGAAGCTGCTTTTGACTCCGGTTTTCTGTTAATATCATCATAAAGGTTATACCCGAATGGACCTTTAGTGTCTTTACCTACTGCTGCAAATGCAGAACTGCTTAGTAATATCATTGATAACAATATTAATGCTGTCTTTTTCATATATCTGTCCTTTTTCTTCTTATTTAATGATTTTCTTCTATAAATCAATTATATAACATTTTTTAGAATATTTACTAGTATAAATATATGAAATTACTTAAAAGAGTGTCTTTTTTTATATAAAAATACAAAGAATAAAATTATTAATAAAGTTACGCCGATAATAACCCACTCAATGTATTCCTTGATTGTTTCGCCGAACAGCATTAAAACTATACTAACAATAAAAAATCTCAATCCTCTGCCAAAAAAACTTGCAATTAAAAATTTTGGGAAATTCATATTTAAAATTCCGCTGGCAATAGTGAAGATTTTGTATGGTATAGGAGTGAATGCAGAGAAAAATACCGCAAGAGTTCCGTATTTGTTATAAAGTTTTTCAACATTATCAAACTGTTCATGTTTATTTCTGAAAATAAAGTTAAACACAGGTCTTCCGCCCCAAAAGCCTATAAGATACCCGACAACACCGCCGAGCGCTGAAAATATTGTGCAAATCAATGCGTAGTAAAGTGCTTTTTCAGGTCTTGCCAGATCCATTGTTATTAATAAGAAATCAGGCGGCGGAACAAGAAAAAAACTTTCAATAAAAGAATTGAGGGCTAGTCCCTGCAAACCCAAACTCTGAAATAATATGTTCATTTGTGATAAAATTTCGTGCATAATCCTCCATATTATACTACGAATATATGCTGAATTCGCATCCGCAGTATTTTTGTCTGTATAAATTTAACTCTTTTGATATTTTGTTTGTTTTTAAAAAACCGTCCTGTTTCTTAAAATCTATTGATTTGTAAATTAAATCATTTTCCTGTGCAATCTTTTCTCCGATTTCGGAAAGTTTTGAAAAATTTTTGTGCGGGCTTATAACAATTGAGGTTGTAAATTCTTTTATCCCGAGTTTTTTTGCAAGTTCGGCTGTTTTTGAAAGCCGTAATTGAAAACACCTGTCACATCGCCTGCCTTTTTCAGGTTCATTTTCAAATCCTTTTGCAGCATTGTAAAATTCTTGCGGATTATATTCACCTTCAATTAATTCGCAATCAAGAGCACGGCACAAAACGCGCTGGGCTTCAAGGCGTTTTTCATATTCAGATTCAGGATAAATATTAGTGTTATAAAAATATACAACAACCGAATATCCCATATCTTTTAATAAAGTTACGGGATATCCGGAACAAATTGCACAGCAGGCATGTAAAAGTATTTTATCTTTCACCTGCGCCTTCACTTTTTACCCATTCTTTCATCTCGGAATATGTTTTCATCCCGACATGTGATTTACCGTTTATTACAGTGCTCGGCGTACCGTTAATGTGCTGAGCATAAGCTTCTTCAATATCAGATTGAATTTGTCTCATAGTTTCAAGGCTGTTAGCATCATCTTGAAGCTTGTTTAAATCAAGATTTAATTTTTCTGCTATTTCAAGAATTTCTTTTTCATTATTAGGCTGTTTTTCAAACAATTTTGTATTCATATCCCAGAACTTACCCTGTTTTTCAGACGCTATTGCGTATTTTGCCATTGTACAGGAGCCTTGATGAAATTCGTGTCGCAAATACTTGTTGCATTCTGTATCAAGCGGCATGTTATGGTGAACTATTTTAAGGTTTTTCATTTCTTTTGCTAATTTATGAAGCATAATATTATATGCATAACACATTGGACAGCGGTAATCTGTGTAGGCATGAAGAACAACTTTTGCGTTTTCTTCACCGAGAAGATTTCCGGATACCGCATATTTATTTGTTTTTGCCTGTGTAAATTCTTTAAATTCTTTGTGTCTTTTTACCTGCGGAGCAAAAACATAAGACACCTGAGTGTAAGTTAAAAATGCTGCGGCTATTAAAACAACTCCGCCAAATGCAATTGCATAAGGCTTGATTTTCAAAGCGTCTTTAAAATCATTGAAACTTTGAATAAATGCTTCTTTAAACCCGATACCTTTTGCGGCAATCATACCTATTAAAAGGTTTAATAAATAAGTAAATGCACAAAGCACGCAGAGTTTTTTGATTTCGAAAAGACTTAAGCATAATAAAATCATTGATATAGTAAATGAAATTACGCCTAATGCCGCGATATAGGAATACGGATTTTTAAAAACTTCAAGAAATTTAAGAAATTTAATGTTCTTAAGCTTATCAACAAAAAGCATAAAGAAAATAAATGCGTACAAAAACATTCCCCAGTAAGCCAGAGGAATACCGAAAAACTGTGACTCTGTAGTTTTAGCAATCCCGTCACAGTCAATAAAATCATTAATTGAACAAAAACTTGATAATGCATACGGGTTAAAGTTTGCATTGTAATAAATGATTGCAAGTTTAATTGTAGTAATCAATCCTACTAACGCTATAAGCGAAATAGAAAGCTTTTTCTTATCCTTTTCCATTAATATTTCTCCCCTTATTCTTTAGTCTTATTTTACACGGCTAAAGGTGAGAAATCAATAGCAGAAAGCAGGAAAAAATAATCCCCCGAAAGGGGGATTATTAATATTAATTTGCAACACAGATAGTTTTAACACGTGAGTCAGAGGAACCGTAATACCCGCCTGAGTTTACTGAATTCGTATTAAATTCACGGGCATAAGCCCCATAACTGTCGCCTGTGTATTCTTCCCCTGACCAAATTATGTTTGAGTCACCAAAAAATCCCATAGACTGCGCTTTTTCTTTATCAAGCGTCAGATTATCCATTGCTTCCGAACTTGATTCAGATAAGTTGTATAAATATTTAATTAAATCATTGTCAATGTGCTGCCGGCTTATAACCTTATCAACACCACCGCAGGCTTTAACAGCTCCGCCCCAGAAGTTTTCTCCGCTAAAACACTTTTGCATGTTTAAATCAGCTTTTTCGGCTTCGCATTGGTCATATGGTAAAGCTTGCGGATAAAAAGGAGTTCCGTAACATGTTCCCTGTATTTTAAAAGCACAATCGCCAAGATTTGCATTTATGCTGCGTAAGTCTTTTCCCAGGGTGTTTGGACTCTTAAATCCTGATGTATCATAAACAATTGCAAGGCAGCCAGTTCCGTTAACCTGATTGCTGTAAGGATTTTGTACACACTCGGGATTGTAAGCAATTAAGCCCGTAGTACCGTTAGCAAACTGTACACCTACAGTATCCGTACCCCAATCATTTTGCCCCATATCAGCAGCAGTTTTTAAGTTAGAGATGTCGATATGATTGTCTGAATTTGTGTTGCTTGTTATATCAATAACACTCCAGTTGACTTCATCTTCAAAACAGGACATTAAATCATCATTTTGACAGATTTTAGTAATCTTAAAATGTTTAGCTAATTCGTTGACAAAATCTTCAGTATTTTTGTATCCAGCTAAAGTCTGCTGGGTATTCATAACCCTTAAGGCTTCTTCAAGCTTTCTTTCAAAAACCTGTGCAGCCGTGTTCCAAGATTTTGTCTGGTAATTGGCAACCAATGTAGGTATTGTCATAGCCGCAACAACCCCAATAATAGCTAGTGTAATAAGAACCTCAGCCAGTGTAAACCCTTTATACGAATGTCTAATGTGTTGCCGCGGCTCAGCCATTTCTGCTAACGTAAAACCTGTTTTTATCATAAGACCTCCGAAACTATACTTACTAATAATAGAATTATAGTTACTGAGCCTAAAAAAGTCAAGAAAGCAACGCGAGGATGTGCTACTGCCCCCCCCCCTTGTTAGCAAAGTAGTGATAGTGCGTATTTGCGCCCATTCTTAAATCCTCCGTAATGTTGTATTCAATATTATTATACCATATTTTCATAATATGGCAATATATTAAATTATGCTTGAAGTATTGATGTTTATATGTTAAAATCTGCTTACAGGAGAGTGGATTTGAAAAAAAATATTTTTAATGAATTTTTATGTAAGGTTGAAGATTTTCCGCTTTGGATTAAGCAGATTATTTGCCTCAAGTTGTCCGAAGATATTAAAGCGCATGTTTGTGAAAAATTTTTGAAAGAAAAATCCGACGATATATTTTCACTCTATATACCTATCCTTACTTTCAAAGGCAGTGAAGAACTGAAAAAACGTGACTGTGGTCTGGATTTAAATATATATAATTTTTTGGATTACTGTGAAAATGGCGCCAGTATTCTTGAAATCTCTTTAAATGCATTTCTTTCAATGGAGGAAGTAGCAAAGTATTTTATCTTTTGTCTTGAACAGGGATATATTCAAAAACCTGATAATATTGAAATAGAGGCTATGGCAGGATTTATTGCAGGAAAATTTAGAACGGGTGAATACTTTGAGAAAAAAGGCTCAATTACAGGCGAACAACTAGAAAAAGCCGTTGATGCAAGTTCCAAATCCCAGAAAAAGTTTGCCGAAATTCTTGTGGATTTAGGATTTATAACCCAGGAAGATGTAAGTGCGATGCTAACGTTTAAAGAAGAATCAAAAAAACGTTTTGTGCTTGACTATAACGCAGTTCCAAAAGGCAAAAATGAGTTTTGTGATAAAGAAGAGATGTATAAAAAAGAAATTGCTGATTTAAAAGAAGAGAATGAAAAGCTGAAAAAGAAAATTTTGCAATTGCTGGAAATAGTGAAAAATTATGACTGAAACATATCCTGAAAGATTAGTAAAATATATTCGCGACGGACTTGTTGAGCAGGAACACTTCGGATTTATTACGCTGTGTAATAAAGAACGTGTTATTGATACAACCGGCGAAACAAATAATTACCCGTTTTATCTCCGTTCCTGCGCAAAACCTTTGCAGGCAAGTTTGATTATTGATTTTGGCATGGATAAGTTTTTTGATATGACAGAACAGGAAATTGCTCTATGCTGTGCCTCCCATGCAGGTGAAGAAATTCACATTGAAACCGCCGCAAAGCTTCTGAAAAAAATCGGGCTTGAACCGGCTGAATTAAAATGCGGCCTGCATAAACCTATTTCCAAAACTGAACAGAAAAAATTGTTACTTAATGGTGAACTTGAAAATGTTTTCCACAATAACTGTTCAGGAAAACACATAATGATGCTGGGGCTCTGCGTTATGAACGGCTGGGATAAGTTGACTTATGACGATATAAACCACCCGCTCCAAAAGCTTATTAAACAAAAGATTTATGAACTATGCGATGTCAAACAGAATTATCCCGTTACATCTGACGGGTGTGGCGTGCCTATTCATTCAATGCCTTTAAGCAATATGGTAAAAGGCTATTTAAATATTTTTTGCAATCCTGTTTACGAAAAGATTAAAAACGCTTTTCTCAATAATCCCTATATAATTGGCGGCGAGGACAGAACAGACACTAAAATTATTGAAAATTCCGAAAATATTATTGCAAAAGTTGGAGCAGGCGGACTTTGTATTGTTGTTAATACCGAAAAAGAAGAAGGGTTTGTTGTGAAAATCTGCGACGCTGATATGAAAGCACGCGAGATTGTTGTTATCGATACATTAAAAAATCTCCGCTGGGCGGATATTCCTGTCGACAAAACAATAAAGACCCTTCACGGACAGATTGCTGGTGAGGTTGTTACTACTCTTTAAGCGCTATCCAGCCTTTATCTATGTATTCACCGAGAAATTTTTTAGCAAAAGCGTTATAGTCAACTTTTGTATTTTGATTTCTTATACTATTAAAGCCGTTATCATACATTCTTTGAACAGTCTGCATTACGGTTCGTGTTTCACTTCTTGAAAGCCTTGAACCTTCAACAAATTGTGCAATATCCATAAATCTTCGCTTGGCAAGCCCCGGAAGTACCTGTCTTCTGCCGTTTACAACACCGGTTGCATGGTTCATCTGGCAGGCAGCTTCTTCATAGTCGCCTTTTTTAAGTGCAGCTATAAGTTTCGGACTGTCGCTTAAGCCGCCTGTATTGAAAATCAGGCCGTAAAGAGCTTCTTTCTGACCTCTTGATAAATTATCATATGCGTCTTTGCCTATTGCATCACGGATTTTTGTCTGTGCCTCTGTTATATCTCTTGCAAGCAAGCTGTATACCTGATTATCAGAAATTGTTTTGCCTCTGTATAATCCTGTATCACCGTGTGCTCTTGTGTTATGGCCTATGCCGATTGTAGGAATCCCGCAGGCGTCATTATATAAACGGTTTCGCTTCTTTTCAATAGAAATAAGATTATTTATAAATTCTTCACTAACGCCTGTTGCATCTATGACAGCTTTTTTTGTGGCAATGATTTGCAGGTGTTTAATTTCTTTTTCAGCTAAACTTGCAGTTGATTTTATTCCTTTCAGACCCTGATTGTAAGTTATCAAATCTTTTAGAGGAATTCCGTATTTTGCGGCAACGCTTTGTAAAGTATCGCCTTTTTTAACCTTATGGATTACTATTCCTCTATTCGCCGGAATGGTCCCTGCGGCTGCCTGTGTTTTTGAGCTTGAAATTTTTTTCTTTTGCGGTGTTGGTGCAGATTGCTGTGCTTTTATTTTTCGGGCTTCTGCTTCCAGTTTCTCTACTTCATTTTTATCGGGTATTATAAGCACTTGGTTTGGCTGTATGCGTTTTGGATTCTGGATATTATTTTTGAACATAATAGCCGCACTTGAAACCCCGTATTTTTCTGCAATTATTGATAATACATCACCGCTTTTAACAGTATATTTGGTTACTTTAGGCTGATTAGATGTTGGTTTGTCAGCAGGTTTAGCCTCGGGCTTTGTTAATCTCAAAACTTGTCCTGCATCAATTATATCATTTTTTAAATTGTTCCATTCTTTTAATTCTTTCACAGTAACACCATATTTTAGTGCGATTTCAGAAAGTGTGTCACCGCGTTTTATTGTATGTGTTTTAGGCGCTTCTTCTTTTTCTGTAGGTTCCTGCGGTTTGTTTTTTAGTGCTTCAAGTTGTGAAATCTCATCTTCAGTCGGGATTTCCAAAACTTGGTTTTTATAAATCTTATCTTCATCTTCAATATTGTTATGAAGCATTAATGCCCACATAGGGATGTGATATTTTTCTGATATCAGAGATAAAGCTTCTCCATTTTTGATTGTGTGGGTTATTTTTTCGGGTTTTTCTTCAATTACGTCAAATTCTACTTCCAGATTCTCAAATCCTAAGTCCTGACCTGCAAGTTTTGGAACATTTAAAATATCTCCAGGTTTTAAAACTTCACCGAGTTTCGGGTTTAATTCTTTTAACATGTCAACTGTGATATCATGAGACTTTGCAATTGCATACAAGGTATCACCCGATTTTACCTGATACCCCGGTACTTTAAGCGTTTGGTCTTTTTTGATATTGTTTAAATTGATATCCGGATTTAATTTAGCAAGCTCTTCCTTGAACAAATTAAATTTTGACATAACAGAATAGGCACCTTTGCCCTCTTCAATCTGCCAGGAGCCGTAAACAGGTTGGTTTGGTTCAGGTTTATCAAATATTTTTTCAGGTTGTATATTATCAGAGACTTTTATTATTGAACCAAGCTGTATAATTTTGTTTCCGTTTTTGTCTGTTTTTAACTCCGGATTAAGTTCAATAATTTTTGCTACAGTTGTACCATAGTGGTTTGCAATGCTGTATAGAGTTTCCTTCGCCTGAACCATATGGCTTCCTGCCGGAACTGTTACTGTGGAATCAACTGCAACTGCCGGCGGATCTTCATTACCTGTTGTCTGTTGTGTTTGTCTTTGTGTAACAGGTTCTTGCTGCTTGACATTTGGTTCTGCTGCCTGATGCTTTGGAATATATACGTTATTTTCAAAGTTATTTATTTTCAACGAAATAACCTCTCCTACACATTTTAAAATACGGTTTGTTTTTTAGAAAACTTTAATAGGAAAAGTTATTTGTTACATGTGTTTACAAAAATTATGTATTAAATATTCTGTCGCCGGCGTCGCCCATTCCCGGAACTATATAGCCTTTTTCATTTAAATCGTCGTCTACGGCTGCGGTTATGATTTCTATATCAGGATAATGTTTTTGTATATTTTCAATACCCTGTGGTGCTGCAATTATACAAATTACTTTTATATTGTCAATAGGTATACCTTTGTCCGCATAAAGCTTAATGGCTTCAATTAATGAATTTCCTGTTGCAAGCATAGGGTCTGTTATATATATATAAAATTTTTCCGGATTAGGTGCATCCATAGGAACTTTGTTATAGTACCAGACCGGCTTTAGGGTTTCTTCATCTCTGTACATTCCGATATGTCTTATACAGGCTTGAGGAAGTATGTCGATAGCTTCGTCCGTAAAAATTAGGCCTGCCCGTAAAATCGGCGAAATTATTAAATTTATATCAGGATCTACAGTTTTAGCTTTAAATGTTGTTAAAGGAGTTGTAATTTCTTTTTCTACAAGAGGGAGGTTCTTTGCGGCTTCATAAAGCAGACATCGTGTAATTTTTCTTGTTGCGATTCTTACACCCTGACTATCTGTGTTTTTGTCACGCATTGTGCAAAGGTTTAACAGTATTACAGGATTGTTAATTATCCGTACTTTTTCACTATTCATTTTTCCACTCCTTCATTCTGCTTTGGAAATTATTTCTGTTTTTTATCAAATTATCAACAAAATTATCAGTTTGTTTTATGCCATTTTCAATATCTTCAGGCTTTACGTTTAATTCATCTGTTGCTGTATTAACAACACCCATTTTATTTGCAAAATGCGAAAGTTTATCTGTTATGGAACCAAGTTTATCAAACATGTCATTCAGCAGTCCCAAAGAATCATGAAGTCTTTTAGGATTTCTAATCACAATCAGCCTGTCAGTAGCTTCATTTTTAGACGGTGGATATAGTTCAAGACTTTTTGACCCGCCTAATCCGTTAAATTCGACTGTTGCTATTACTCCGGACGGAAGTTTTAAATCTTTGTCTGTAATAACAAATCTAACATATACATTGTTAGTAAGTATTTTTATGTTTTTAATATATCCAACCTGAACACCCATATATTTGACAGGAGAACCGACTATCATTCCGTCAACATCAGGCATAAAGATTTGATAACTCGGCAGTTCTTTGAATTTCTGGTATTTGTAAAAACGAAAGCCCCATATGCATAGACATAAAATGATGAACCATATTAGAAATTCAATCCATGCATATAATCTTATGTTATCTTTAAACTTCATATATATATTATACATGGAACATGTACTTTTGACCCTCTTGCCAAAAATTTTTTTGTATTATAATATTATAACTAAGAAATGTGAGGTTTTTGAAATGGAACAAATAATTAAAGTAGCATGGGACTTGAATGAAAATACCGAAAACAGATATCAGCTGGTATATGAAATAGCAGAACTTGCAAAAAAACTAGTTGATGAAAATCAAGCTAAAAAAGCTCGTGAAGATTTTGGTTTCGAAGAAAATTATGAAACAGGTTATAAAAAAGAAAATCCTGTAGAACATGCTATTATGGTTAAAGCATCAGAAGCAGATGATAATCGTTTAGTAGGTTAATATTTTAAAAAAACACAAACAGATTGAATTGGTTTGTGTTTTTTTGTGTAAAAATCAGGGGTATTGTATGCAGGACACAATTAATTTTATTAAAGAAAAAACAAACAATTTTGAACCGGAAATAGGAATAATTTTAGGCTCTGGTCTTGGAGAATTTGCAGATGAATACTGTGAACATTCTATTCCGTATTCAGATATTCCCAACTTTATAAAATCAAGTGTTGCCGGTCATAAAGGTCGTCTTGTATTTGCAGAAATTCAAGGCAAAAAAGTTGTTATGATGCAGGGGCGTAATCATTATTATGAAGGCCATTCAATGCAGGAAATAACCTTTCCTGTTAAGGTTATGAAAAAATTAGGTGTTAAAACACTTATTTTAACAAATGCTGCCGGATCTGTTAATGAA
This sequence comes from Candidatus Gastranaerophilales bacterium, assembly GCA_947857085.1. GTDB lineage: Bacteria > Cyanobacteriota > Vampirovibrionia > Gastranaerophilales > Gastranaerophilaceae > SIG32. The sequence continues at coordinate 24,249 of CANUDF010000018.1, forward strand.
TGCTTCAGACCTGGAGATTTGATGTTAATAACTGACCATATAAATTTTATGGGAGCAAATCCGCTTGTCGGTTCCAATGATGATACGCTGGGTGAACGTTTTCCTGATATGAGTGAAATTTATAAAAAAGATTTAATTAAAATAGCAGAAAAATGTGCAGAAAAATCGTGTCTTGATATTCAAAAAGGTGTTTATTTTGCCTCATCAGGACCGAGTTATGAAACCCCTGCTGAAATTCGTATGGCTAGAATTATTGGAGCAGATGCTGTCGGTATGTCTACTGTTCCTGAGGCCATTGTTGCAAATTACTGCGGATTAAAAGTCCTTGGTATTAGCTGCATATCAAATGCCGCAAGCGGCATATCCGATGTAAAACTTTCACATACAGAAGTTATTGAAACTACAAATAAAGCAAAATCAAGGTTTAAGGCCTTTATTCTGGAGATATTAAAGAATATATAAGCTTTTTTAATAATTGTAAAAAAAAGTTAAAATACTAACAAATTCTATTGCGTTTTGTTTTTATTAGAGTGAGAATAATCTCAATGGGTGGAGGACAATGAAAGTAGACAAAACTCAATTTTACAGTGGCAATAAACGACATCTCAAAGAAACGATGTCACAGAAATCGCTCCCTTTGAGTTCCTATCCCATGACACAAATTAATAATCGATATTTAGAGAGACCTTTAAAAAATAATTCAAAGAATTTATCTTTTAAAGGTCTTTCTTTTATGGGTGATGATAAGAAAAAACGCAAACAGGTTAACCCTACTCTTGTTCTTATCGGTTCTCTTGCCGCTATTGGTCTGGGACTTAGATTTGCACCTGCTTATAAAGAGGTTGGCAAATTTAGTATTCGCGAGTTCAAAGAGTTTACAGGCAAGCATATAGGAAATATCGGAAGTGATTTGTTTGACCACTTGAAAGACTCTCCGCTTGCTAAAAAAATGCTTAAAGTTAACGGTGATGAGGCAATTTTATATAAAAAGACAGTTCCGCAGCTTATCTGGGACGGTTTGAAATATCCGTTTACAATCTTGCCTGCTGATATTCTGAACGGTACGGTTGAGCTCCTAAGTAAAATCAAACCGTTTAAGGGCTGGGCGGATAATGTTCTGCAAAAACAATTCTTTAAAAATATCAGACAACGCTCTAAAATTGATGCTAAAATGAACTCATTACAGGGGCTCGTTAAAATAAAAAATGATTTTCAAAAGGTTCTTGAAAACGGGCAGCGCAAATATACTGATTCTCAAATATCTTCTGAAATGTTTCAGCGTTCTGTAAAAATGTTTGATACTGAAAAATACGGCGCGTACGATACAAAACACGAAAGAGCTTTGAACAGACTTGTATCAGGGCTTCCGCCTGCAATATTTCTTGCAAATGATGCTTACAACCTGTCCAGAATGATGGATGATGATGCAAAAAAAGCTGAAAAAGAAAAGAAAACAAGGTTCAGTCAGGAAACTGCAAGGATATTATCAAGCGGTTATTTAACACTGATAACATTAGGGGCATTAAATAAATACATTAATAATTCTAAATTCGGTATTATGCTGTCAACCGGTCTAACGGTATTGTTTACCGAGGCTTTATCAAGACTTATAAACGGTAAACATATTAAAAAATTAACACCGGAACAGGCGCGGCTTGAAAACGAAAAAAATAACGCTCCGGAAAAGAATATTAAACCGGATACTTCATTCAAAGCAAATCCGGCAGCTAAAACAGAAAAAGCTCCGCAGCAAAAACCTCTGCTATCATTTGACACATTATTAAAAGGTTCGGCAATTATTATCGCTGCAGGGGTTGGAATTAAAAGCTTAAGAAAAATTCCTTCGGTTGATAATATGTTTAAAGCATTTCAAGAACCTTTCCAAAAATGGTACAATAAGAAGACAATCAATCCGGATTATAAAATCACCGGAAAAGAATTCAAAAAAATTGTTGCAGTTTTAGATAAAAACGGTTTCAAAGATCTTGCGAAAAAATATACTAATATTGCCGAAAAGCTCTTAAATGAAGAAACAGATTTTGTAAACGGTATGATAAAAGATGATGCGATAATTCATCTTGGCGCTAAGGAGAAAAAAGCTCAAAAAATTATAATTACATTCTTAAAAGCTCCATTTAAGTTTGCATACAATACCATAACTCTACCGTACAGACTGTTTAATAAAGCGGTTCAGATGTTCAAGCCTAAATCTAAACAAGTTACAAAAACTGCCGAGCAGCTTGCAGAGGAACTTTTCAAAAAAGATAAAGAGGCTCTGGCAACAACTATCCAGAATATAGGCAAAAAAGCAATGCAAAAAGGTATTACTCCTAAAGAATTCCAAACTTTTGTAAAAGATAATATTTTAAAATCGTTTAACGTAACAACTATGTCCAACGTGTCGAATGCAGAACTGTCTAACCTTGCAAAAACAGCATCAGCAGCAGCAACAATCTGGTTCCTAATGACAGATAACTATAACATGGTTATGTTAAAGTCAAACGGTAATGACAAAGAAGGTGCTGAAACAAAATTTAAAGAACGTTTTGTTCAGGAAGGTTCAAGATTATTCTATCAAACATTATTGATTGACTTGTTTAACTCAACTTTCAGAAATGCTTACCACGCATCTCTTGCAGGCATGAGTGCCGTAACTCTTGTCGATACAACTCTCGGTGAAATTCTTACAAGAAAATCTGTCGGTATGCCTGTTAGACAACATTCACGGGCTGAACTTGAAGCTATAGAAGAAAAACAAAATAATGCAACAGGATTTTTGAAAGGCTATTATAATTTTATGCGGAGATTAACAGGTAAACGATCAATTGAGTCTTATCATGTTAATTCTAAAGGTACATCTGTTTCTGCAAAATCAGAACAACCCGTTAATTTTACCAACAGCAGCCCTGTCTTCGACAAAATAATTAAAGCTTAATTTGCAAACATATCTGTTTTTGATAAACTTATATCGTAATGATTGAAATGAACAATAAACATAAAATCATAATGGGTTTAATAATTATAGGGGTTTGTTTTATTGCAGGATTTTTCTTTGCATTAATGTATCAGCCTGCGGAAAAAACAATGCAGATATACCGTCATGCTATGCAGGATTTTGCAAATAAAGATTACCAGAACTCTTATTATTTATTTTCGCGTATAAGTTTTTTATCCAAACTAAAACCATTTGCAATATATCATCAGTCACAATGCGCAAGAGAATTAGGCGACAAAAAATCCGAAATGAAGCAATATCAATTGCTTTTTAATAATTATACAAAAAATAGATTAAGTCTAAGAGCAAAATACCTTGCTGCACAAATGCTTATAAATGATGAACCACAACAGGCAAAAAAATATTTTGAACAAATAATTAAATCTTATCCTGATACGGATTACGCAATTGCTTCTGAATATTACCTCGGGTTATTAATGTTAAATAAATATAAAAATAATCCGGAATTGATATTTCCTGTGTCAACAAAAGATGATATAGAAATGGCATTTCGTCATTACCTGACAAAAGCTCCGCAAGGAAGACTTGCTCTTAATGCTGTAAAAAACTGGCTTTCGATAGATAAGGAAATCGCAAAGGACGATTATTTATTAATGGCAAACAGTTATTATTTATTCGGAGATTATGAGCATGCACGGGAACTATTATCAAAAACAGAATTGCGTGAGAGCTGGGTTCTTGATATTAAAAATTCATATGCTCTGAAAAACTATCCAAGGGTAAGATATTTAGCTCAATATGGTTTGCAAAATTATGCACAATATTCTGAGGAAAATGATATTCACGATGCAGTTGATATTTATTTAAGCTTGTCTAATTCAAAAAAAGATGATATTGACAACTTGTTTAAAATATCGCAAGCAAAAGGTAAAGATTATATATGGAGTTTAAAATGTCAGACTGCCCCGGCCGCTTACCAAGCAGGCTGTTATAAACAATTATATTTGAATTACCCGAATGGTGCCTATGCAGCAGATGCAATGGCAAATATCTTTTTTGACAGAATAAAAGCACATGATTATGAGAATGCTGAAAAAATCGGCAAAGATTATTTGAATAAATTTAAAGATTCATTTTCTTCACCTATGGTCATGTTCTGGCTCGGGAAAATTGCAGAAAGAAATAATAACTATAATGAATACATGGAATATTATAAGAGCACAATTGCAAATTATCCTGATAATTACTATGCCTATCGTGCATATCTGGCCATGAAACATATAAAGACATCAATTCTTAATGCATATATTAAAGAACAGCCTGTAGTATACCCGTACAAAAATATTTCTAAAAATGATGTTATTTTTAAACTTGCGGAATTAGAAGATTACGATATGCTGCTGGAAATAACAGATGATGAATTTGTCAAAAGCTGGATATATTACCGTAAAGGTGATTATTCACATTCAATGCTTATAGCCAGAGATGCAATGGAAAAAATAACTCCAAAACCTGAAAGATCTGACTTGCGTTGGCGTCTTGTCTATCCTATAGACTATTATGCGGAAATTAAAAAATATGCAGATGCCGTTGGTAATAATTCAACCCTTATGCTTGCTCTGATAAGAGAAGAAAGTTATTTTAACCCTGAAGCGCAAAGTGCAGTTGGTGCAAGAGGATTAATGCAGCTAATGCCGTCTACTGCAAAAGAAATAAGTGCACATTATGGCTATGGCATGACTTCTCCTGATGATTTGTATAAACCGGAATTAAATATTAAAATAGGAAATTCTTATTATGCACAGCTTAGAAGCATGCTTAATAATCTTGATATTTCATCTGTTGCAGCCTACAACGGCGGAATAGGTTCGATAGGGCGCTGGCAGAAAAACCTGAGCTACAGTGATACTGATGAGTTTGTAGAGCAAATTCCTTATTCTGAAACTAAAAATTACGTTAAAAAAGTTTTTAGAAGCTACTGGAATTATTTGAGAATTTATATTGATGAATAAAAAAGCGGGGTTTAAACCCCGCTTTTTTATAACATATTCTTTCTAATTTTTTCTTTTGCCTTGTCTATTTGTTTAATTCTTTTTTCAATTGCTCTAACCTGTTTGTCCAGAGCTTTTCTCTCAGCCTTTATTAATTTATATTGGGCATCAATATCAGAATATTTTGCTTTGTAATTTAATAGTTCATTTCTAACATCAACCTGTGCATTATCTAACTCTAAAATAGCATTTTGCATTTTAGAGTTTCCTGCTAAATCCTGCGTGTTGGCCGTTGGAGCCTGTTTTACACCGGCAGAAGTATTTGTTCCGCTATAACTTGCATCATCAAAATTTAAAGGAGTGAAAGCATTGCCGTCAGCAAATGCAACAGATGAGCATGCTACTAACAGTGCCATAGTAAACGCTGTCTTTTTTAAAGTTTTAATCATGATTAAAATCTCCCATTCTATTCAATACATGTATTATATATAATATACATATTAAATCATGGAGCATGAAATAACAAATTTGTTAATATATATTAATAATAAAAAGCATGAAAATATTCGGAACTTTTATAAAATACATGCGTCTAAATTATTACGTGCAAATCAGAAAAGTTGATTGTGAACTTTTGTAAACGCTCAAAATGCAGTTATATTCTGAAATTTTAAAATCTCTTAAACAACTTTTAAAAACATGAAAAACATGTCTTGATTTTTAAAATTCTTTGTCTTAATATGAATTATGTGCTCAGCGCACAATGAACTTTTTAAAAATAAATAGCAAAGTTAAGAAGTTTTAAGAAAATTAAAAATAATTTTAAAAAACTACTTGACAAATAAAATTGAAGTAATAAGATAATAATTACCGCGACAGAGCGGTTGAGGACAAAGGGATAACCTAAGTTCGAAGTGTGAAGAAAGGCATTAAATGATTTTGCACATCTGCCTGTTCTAGCTAGCCCCAAGCACTTAGCTTGTAGTCTGCAAAACTTAAAGAGAACTACCTAGGAAATGGTGGCAATTACTTTGACCGAACATTGAAAACAGAATAGCTGAAAACGAATACAATACTTGTTGATTCAACAAAAATGATTCTAATGACAAAACGCGAAGCGAAAGCCAAGCAATAAAATAAAGTCGAGCAGTTTATATGCTAGCCGCATATAAACGATGGACATAAACTTTCTGACAATGGAGAGTTTGATCCTGGCTCAGGACGAACGCTGG
>CANUDF010000019.1 GCA_947857085.1 Candidatus Gastranaerophilales bacterium
ACGGCTGGAAGTTTGAAGAAAAAGACGATATGAATTTCTTCAAACTTATGGACGATCCGTTTAAATTGTGTGCTGAAATCAAATTCAGTGAGGAATCCCAGGATAGTTTTGAAATTCATATTTTCGGCAGAGTAGGTGAAGAAATTATTAACTTCGACGATATTTACGATACTATCCAGAGTGGTGAAAAATATGCGCGTATAAGAAGTTTGGGATTTGTTGAATATCCAGCACAAAATATTTACGCAATGATGCGGGCTTTCAATTCATTTGATGTTTACAGAACACCTGACAACAGATTTACGGTAAAAACATATCGTGCAGGGCTTATTAATGAGCTTAAAAACCTTGGTGTTGAGTTAATATTAAGTGATGATTTTGAAAAATTCTGGGAACAAATGTCAACTTTCTCTACAGCAGAGGATTTGAAGCTGCCCGAAGGAATTCACGCTGATTTCCGTGAATATCAGACAAAAGGTTTCGGCTGGTTGTGGTTTATGTATAAATACGGACTTAACGGAATTCTTGCGGACGATATGGGGCTTGGTAAAACTTTACAGGCATTGACAGCTGTTCAAAAAGCAAAAGAAGAAGACGGACCGCAGCCGACACTTGTAATTTGTCCGACAACAGTTGTGTTTAACTGGGAATCTGAAATCCAAAAATTTGCGCCGACATTAAGTTGTCTTAAGCTTGCAGGTGTTGAACGTAAGCAGATGTTCAAAGAAATTCCAAACTATGATGTAGTTATAACAAGCTATGCTCTTATACGACGCGATATTGAAAAGCTTAAGAATATTAATTTTAGATATATTATACTGGATGAATCGCAGAATATTAAAAACGCAATGTCGCAGACAGCGCAGGCTGTTAAAAAACTTCAGGCACAGCACAAACTGGCGCTTTCAGGTACTCCGATTGAAAACAAACTTGAAGAATTGTGGTCTGTCTTTGATTTCTTAATGCCGGGCTTCCTGTTCAGTGTTGCTGATTTTAATTACAGATATGTTAACCCGATAATGGAACGTCAGGATAAGACTGTTGAAAAACGTTTGAAGTTGCAGATTTATCCGTTTATCTTACGCCGTATGAAACGCGATGTTGCAAAAGATTTGCCGGATAAGGTTGAAAACATTGCATACTGTGAACTTACTGATGAACAAAAAGATTTTTATCTTCAGGTTCTGGACAGTACAAAAGAAGAATTGTTCAAGAGTATCGAACAGAACGGTTTAGAAAAAAGCAGGCTTTCGATTTTCTCCGCGCTGCTTAGATTACGTCAAATCTGCTGCCACCCGAGACTTTACGATAAAGAAAACGTTAAAAATATTATGTCTTCCGGCAAGTTTGAAAAACTTAAATCAATGCTTGAAGAAATTATATCAGAGGGTCACAGAGTACTTTTATTCAGCCAGTTTGTCGATATGCTTGATATCGTAAAAGCATGGCTTGAGCGCGAGGGAATTGATTACGAATACCTCACAGGCAAAACAAAAGATCGTCAGGCTGCGGTTGAAAGATTTAATTCCACACCGTCAATTCCGATTTTCTTAATCAGTTTGAAAGCGGGCGGAACAGGTTTGAACCTGACAGGTGCGGATTACGTAATCCATTACGACCCGTGGTGGAACCCTGCTGTTGAAGACCAGGCAACTGACCGTGCTTACCGTATCGGACAAACTAAAAAAGTTTTTGTATACAGACTTATTACGAAGAATACTGTTGAAGAAAAAATCCAGAAACTTAAAACAATTAAGAGAAATCTGGTTGACAGCGTAATTTCTGTTGATAGAAATATTACTAAATCACTTACTATGGAAGATATTAAAGAAATCTTCTCTGTGGATTAGTGTAAATGTGGAGCTGATTTAATCAAAGGTTTGCATAATTTTTAAAAGGTGTTGTTGCTGTTCAACTGTCATAGTTTTAGCTTTTGCAATAATCATATTGAGATATTTGCCATTTGAGGTTTCATCAGAGTTAAAAAATTTATCCGGAGTTGTTTTTAAAATTTTAGCTAATTTTTCAAGGTTATCAGCGGTGATAAAAGATAAGCCTCGTTCAATATTATTGATTGTTGTTAATGAAACATCCATTAGTTCAGCAAGCTTTTCTTGACTGTATTTATTGAGCTCTCTGTATTTTCTAATATTACTTCCAAATTCTTTTAAAAAATCCATAATTGTGAATATTATAATAAGGTAATATTTTATATTTGTCAATTGAATTATACAATTTCCATAATTTTAAAAGCCAATTCTGCAATGTCTTTGGACATTTCTTCCAAACACGAAACGAAAGTTTTGGTGCCACAGGCATTTTCACAATAACCCTGCATAGTGAGGGCATAAAAATGGATTTTTACGGCAGTATTATAAATGTACTCTTTTTCTGTTATAGAATTATCTTTTGTAAAAAGTTTTTGTTCATTTTTATCCATTGTTTTCTCCTTATTCTTTTGTCGATAGGAATTATTATAGAATTTTATTAAATAATTTACAATTTCAAAAACAGAGAAAATATATTTATTTTTCTCTGCCAAGGTCATAAATTTCAAAATAATAATTTTTCGTGTTAGTATATAGTCATGCGTTTATCCGAGTTTAAATATTATGCGAAAGAACTTTTAAATATTGCTCTGCCGATTATTATGGGAAACCTGGGGTTTATCATGATTGGCGCAGGAGATGTTTTGATTGCCGGAAGACACTCAACTGACACACTGGCGGCAATTTCTATTGCAACAGCCATTTCAAACTGTATTTTAACTTTCGGTATCGGATTAATCGCAAGTGTTTCGCCGCTGCTTTCAAATTACAGGGGCGAAAAACAATCAGCTAAAAAATATTTCTTCCCGACAATCAGATTTTCTTTGATTTTGGGTGTAATTATGATGTTTGCGGTTCTGGCGTTCGTGCCTGTAATTGATTATATGAAGTTTGAACCGAAACTCGTAGAACCGATTAAAGAATATATGATTATTACAGCGTTTGCAACTTTCGGCGGATATTTGCATGCTGCTTTAAAAGAATTTTTGCAGGCTTTTGAAGTCGTGTTTTTCCCTAATTTGGTAACAGTATTCTCCGTATTTCTAAATATTGCATTGAACACAATACTTGTTTTCGGCTGGGGGCCGATACCGTCTCTTGGAGTAATCGGGCTTGCAATTGCAAGCTTTGTCGTAAGGTATTTTATGGGACTTGTTTTATTATGGTATTGCTTCAAGCTTATGAAATTCCGCGACTTTAAAGAAGATTTCAGTTACTTTAAAGATCTTATAAAAATCGGTATGCCGATTTCTATTGCAATTCTGATTGAATTTGTTGCGTTTAATTCGGTTGCGATTCTTATGGGCAGGGTTGCAGGTGTTTATGCAGCGGCACAAAACCTTGTTTGCACCCTTACAACGGTGTCATTTATGGTTCCGCTTGCTATATCAAATGCAATTGCTGTTAAGGTCGGGTTTGCAAACGGCGCGCAGAATTTAATGGAACTAAGAAGATACGCATACATCGGGCTTGGAATGGCTGTAGGGTTTATGTGCTTAAGCTCAATAATTTTTTCAAGTTTTCCGCATTTTCTTGTCGGATTGTTTACTTCTGATGCAGCACTTGTTAAAATTAGTGTTCCGGTGTTATATGTCCTCGCACTGTTCCAGATATTTGACGGTTTACAGATTTCGCTGGCCGGTATATTTAAAGGCATGAAAAAAACTAAAATCGTAATGATTGCAAATTTTATCGGGTATTGGCTTATTTCGATACCTCTGGGATGTGTACTTGCCTTTAAATATAATCTGAATATTATGGGGTTCTGGTACGGGCTTATAAGTGCTGCGGTTATTCTTTGCATTATTATGCTGATTATCCTGCGTAAATATATCAATGACATGAAAATGAACCTGAATTTTGTTAAGTTAGAGGAAGAATATTAGCTTTTTAAGCTGATTTATGCTATTATTGCCCTATATGGAGGAAAACAGCATGATGCACAATGAAGAGAGAACATTTATTGCTATTAAGCCTGATGGTGTTATCAGAGGACTTACAAGCACTATTATCAAAAGATTTGAGGACAAGGGCTATAAGATTATAGGGTTAAAAATGCTTATGGTCACAAATGAAATGGCTGCAAAGCATTATGAAGAACATTACGGCAAACCGTTTTACAATCGTCTTATCAAATATATTACCAGCGGTCCGATAGTTGCAATGGTTATTCAGGGATATAACGTAATTAAAGGTGCGCGTCAGCTAATGGGGGCTACAGATCCTGCCGATGCTCAGGTTGGAACTATAAGAGCTGATTTTGCGCAATTAAAAGAATATAATGTTGTCCATGGCTCTGATTGTGCAGAGAGTGCCGAACGTGAAATAGCAATCTACTTTAAGCCTGAAGAACTTTGTACTGAGTGGAAAAATATGGCTGAAATAGTAACAGAAAAGGAAGATTTGTAATAAATGAGCGAGTTTTTTAACTATGAATTGGTTCATGAGTGCAAACAAACAGGTGCCCGTGCAGGGATTTTAACTACCCCTCACGGAGTTATTAAAACACCTATTTTCATGCCGGTCGGAACTAATTCTGCGGTTAAAACACTTACATCTGCTCAGGTGAGAGATACAGGTGCCCAGATTATTCTTGCTAACTCATATCACTTATATTTAAGAGCAGGAACGAAGCTGATTAAGCAATTCGGCGGTATTCATGGCTGGATGAACTGGGATAAACCTGTTTTGACTGATTCCGGCGGGTTTCAGGTATTTTCTCTTTCGCATTTGAGAAAAATAACCGAAGACGGTGTTGAATTCCGTGACCCGAAAGACGGAAAAAAACATTTTATATCACCCGAAGTTTCTATGGAAATCCAGCAGGATATCGGCGCTGATATAATTATGGCATTTGATGAATGTGCGCCTTATCCTTGTGATTATGATACTGCTAAAAAAGCAATGGAGCGCACGCACAGGTGGCTTGAAAGATGTTTTAAAGCCAAAACAAATCCTAAACAGGCATTATTTCCGATTGTTCAGGGGGCATTTTTTGATGATTTAAGACGCGAGAGCGCAAGTGTAATATCTTCTTATGATGCGCCGGGTTATGCAATCGGAGGTTTAAGCGTAGGTGAGACAAAGGATATTATGAACCATTTTGTTGAACTTACTGCTCCTTTACTTCCGCAAAATAAGCCAAGATACCTTATGGGTGTGGGTACGCCGGAAGACTTACTCGACGGGATTAAACGCGGTGTTGATATGTTTGACTGCGTGCTGCCTACACGTAATGCAAGACATGGTTCTTTCTTTACCTGGAACGGTAAACGAAATATCAAAAATAAAGAATTTTATGATGATGCAAGTCCTTTAGTTGAGGGCTGTGACTGTTATGCCTGCCAAAATCATTCAAGAGCTTATATAAGACACTTATGGAGATGCGGTGAAAGCACTGCTTCAACGCTTTTATCAATTCATAACATTCAATTCTTAATCGAATTTTCTCAAAAATGCCGTGATGCAATTCTAGATGACAGATTCGGCGATTTCTATAGTGAACACTATCAAAATATGTTCAATTAAACGGTACGATGTCCTGTTTTTAACTGATGCTCAACGTTTGCTGTGCGCTGATTAGTCGTTAATCTGCCTTTAATAATGTGGTAAGCTGCAACCCCAAGTCCTGCAAGAGCCGAAACAACTTTACCTGTTTTGCTTGTATTTTTGATTGGATGTTTAAATACACCGATTAACGAATTACCTTTTTTAAATCCACGCGGAAGTGTTCCGAATGCCCAGAAGCCCGCCATAAATGATGCGGCTGTAAGTGTACCATATCCTATTGCTTTAATGGAAGCCTTTGTCATTTCACTCAGTGTGGTGAAAAATTTTGCAATTTTGCTTAAATCTTCTCTAAAACCTGACTTCTTTTTTGTTTCAGCCGGCACAACAATAACAGTCGGTGCTGTTGCACCATTATTATTTTGGGTAGTTGTATTCGTCTGCTGTCTGAAACTTACATTAGGATTGAAACTTACTTGCATAGCCGCTCCTTTTTTCACCATTTACATTAAACCTCATAAATAAAATTTTTGCGGGAATTTTAATAAAAATTTACAAAAATTATTAATTGAAAAGATTTAACTGAGGAACTTGAGGTTCAATTGAGTCAGTTTTTTTCTTTGTCGAAAGATTATTTGAAAAATCACGCTGCATTTTAGTCATCAAATCCTGTGACCGTTTGATAACAGTGTTTGGCAGACCGGCCATTTTTGCTACCTGAATACCGTAACTTTTGCTTGCCCCGCCTTGAACGATTTTTCTCAAAAACTCAATTTCACCGTTTTCTTCTGTTATCGTAATTCTATAGTTTTTGATTTGCGGGTAGGTATTTGTCATTACATTTAACTCATGATAGTGGGTTGCAAAAATACACCTTGCTTTTATTTTTGTTGCTATAAATTCAGCAACTGCCCATGCTATAGCAACTCCGTCATAAGTACTTGTTCCTCTGCCTATCTCATCAAGAAGAATAAAACTTTTTTCTGTTGCAGAGTTTAATATACAAGCGGTTTCTATCATCTCAACCATAAATGTTGATTGCCCCAGAGTTAAATCATCTGATGCTCCAACCCGTGTAAATACTTTGTCTACAACACCTATTTTTGCATAATCAGCTGGTACCCATGAACCTATTTGTGCAAGTATTGCAATAAGTGCATTTTGACGCATATATGTTGATTTACCAGCCATATTCGGCCCTGTTAATATCATAAACTGTGTTGTATCAACAGAATTGCTTTTTAAAGTTAAATCATTCGGTACATATTCACCAAGCGGTAAAATTTTTTCCAATACAGGGTGTCTGCCGTTTTTAACTATGAAATCATCGGATTCATCAACAATTGGTTTTACAAAATTACTTTCTACAGCCGTTTCTGCAAGCGATGTAACAACATCCGCAATGGCTACAGCTTCTGCAATCTCACGAATTTTAGTTACAAATTCTTTTGAATACTCCCTGAAATCAGTATAAAGTTTATATTCAAGTTCAGTAGATTTAAACCTTGCAGACAAAACGTCATCTTCATGTTTTTTTAATTCTTCAGTAATAAATCTTTCAGCATTTGTTAAAGTCTGTTTTCTGATGTAATTATCAGGAGCCATGCTTATATTAGCATTTGTTATTTCTATAAAATAGCCAAAAACTTTATTATAGCCGACTTTAAGGTTTTTAATGCCTGTTTTTTCCTTTTCAGTTTCTTCAAAGTTTTTGAGCCATTCTTCTCCGCCTGTGAGTAAATCTCTAAAGTAATCAAGTTCTCCGCTTACATGTTCTTTTATAATTCCACCTTCTTTAATGTGGATTGGAGGGTTATCAAGTATAGTTCTTTCTATTAAATCAGCATATTCAGAGATTTCATCACAGTATTTTTGAATATTTTTAAACGGATTATATTCAAGTTTTTCTGCTATGTCTAACAGTTCAGGAAGTGCGGCCAGAGAAATTTTCATACTTATAAAGTCTCTAGGGTTAGCCGTTCCGTTGCTTATACGGGTTGAAAGTCTTTGAATATCCTGAACTTGTTCTAATTTTTCAGCAAGCTGCCTTCTGGTCGTTTCTTTTTCTACAAGTTCGGATACTGAATTTTGACGTTTCATAATATCATTGACATTTTTGAGCGGCTGGCATATCCAGCTGCGCAAAAGTCTTGCACCCATATTTGTTTTTGTTTTATCTACTGACCATAAAAGAGAGCCATATTTGTTTTTTTCTCTTAATGTTTCAGTGAGTTCAAGGTTTTTTCTTGTACTTACATCAACTATCATATATTCTGAAAGTTCATAACTTTCAATACGTTCAAATTTTGGCATATTACCTTTTTGGGTTTCCCAAATATAAGACAATAGTGCCCCTGCGGCTCTAAACCCAAATTTACAACGGTCGTAACCGAATGATTCAAGACTTTTGGTCTCAAATACTGCTTTTAAATTACTTTCTGCAAATGCCGGTTCAAAAACAGAAGCAGGAATTTTTGAACAGTTATAATTTTTTGTTATATTTTCAGGCAGATTTATTTTTTCATCAGGAACTATTTGAAATGGTTTTATCTCTTCTTTTATCGCAGGGGCAATGATTTCAGCTGGGTTTAACCTTGCAAGTTCAGCTATTATTAAATCTAAAGGCGCCTGAGTTGTTTTAAATTCACCGGTTGAAATATCTGTATATGCAAATCCATATACATCACTTTTATCATCTTTGTACATTGAGCAGATGTAATTATTAGTATTCTGTTCTAAAAAATTACTTTCAATTATAGTGCCTGCTGTGATAATTCTTGTAACTCCGCGTTTTACAAGGTCTTTCGCAAATTTTGGATCCTCAAGCTGTTCGCATATGGCAACTTTAATATTTTTCTGAACAAGTTTTTCCAAGTATGTATCAACGGCTTTGACAGGTATTCCCGCAAGAGGAATTCTTCCCAGTCCGCCTGCATCACGGCTGGTCAATGTTAATTCAAGTTCTTTAGCCAGACGCAGCGCATCTTCAAAGAATGTTTCATAAAAATCTCCCAGCCTGTATAATAAAAGCATGTTTGGATTCTCACGTTTGATATCCAAATATTGTCTCATGACCGGTGTTGTATCTTCCGGTATTACTTCCCAGCTATTAATATTATTGATTTCCTGTTTTGTCATAATTATAATATTATTATACTAAATTACTATTTTTGATAAAATTATAGCAGGTAAATAAGAGGAATTCAATATTATGGGTTGTTTAAGAAATATAATAAGAGCTGTAGTTATTACTCTGGCTATTGTTGGGTTTATGTCTCTGGGAGGTAAAGAATTATTAAACGGCTGGCTGGAAAACTTTTTTAATCCTTCACAGGAAGTCATGCTTGAAAGAGCAAAAAAAGTCGGTGATTTTTCAGAAATAAATGATGAATTCGAAATAGAAAGAGCTGCCGGAATAATGGGATATAATGCTGTGGTAGCAGAACATAAAGCTTCAGGTCAGAAAATGATTATTATTGATTCAGGTTCAAAGCCTATTTTAACAGCCGAGGATTTGAAATCAGAGAGTGTTGAAGAAAAATTGCGTAATTCAATAAAAAAGATTAAATATCAAGCAGTTTCAGTAGATGATTTAGCTGTTACAAAAAGAGGAACCTTGACTTCATTTGGTAAAACTGCTCCTTATGTTAAATTTGAAGCAAAGGTGAAAAAATTACCGATAGGTGATGTTGCAGGAATAATCTCAGTTGTAAAAGATTCAAAAGGAGAAGACAGGCTGCTTGTTTCAATTAGTGAAAAAGAAAAATATTCACAGCTTATTTCTGATGAATTTTTTAAACATGTTAAGTAATGTTATATTTTCATTTAATTAAGGTATAATAAAAGTATGGATAATATTAAAGAATACGAAAAATTTACTAAACTTTTATCGAAAGAGCTCTTTACTCTTAATGAAGTAAGACAGTTCATTGAGAATGATTTTGTACTTAATGTATCAAAAGAAGAACCGGATAAAAAAAGACCAAATTATAACAGATACTCTATCAAATTAATTGATGGAGATGTATATTACGTTTATGTAAAGTAAATATAAATGAAATTGTTATTATTTCATGTTTTAAATTCAATCTTTCGATTTGTTGACAAATTTGAAAATTGATTATAAAATCATGATACTTATCTAAGGAAAGCATGGGTGAAATTCCCTCACTGGACCGCAGCCGTTAAAGTCGGAATGCTTATTTAAGTTGATGTACACCACGGTAATCTGGGAGTTTTTTTATGAACAATGCTATTTTAAAGGACAACAAAGTTGTCGATTTGGGAGCCGCAAAAAGAGCTTTTATGTCTAATCCTGTTCCTTCAGATAAGGAAGATAATATTGCACTCGTTGATAATTATCTTAAACAATTGGACTGGAAAGTTAACGAAAATTCAAACATGTCATATTCAATTCAGGGGTTAAACAACTATATAGCTTCTGAAATTAGTAAAAATTACTGGTTAAATAAAATTTATCCGACAGAAATTAAGAATGCCCATGTTAATGGTGATATCCATATTCATGATTTGAATATTATTTCAGTTTATTGTGTGGGCTGGGACTTAAAAGATTTGTTAACAGAAGGGTTTACCGGAGTTAAAGGTAAAGTTGAAAGTGCTCCTGCCAGACACTTTAGAACAGCATTGGGTCAGGTTGTAAACTTCATGTATACTATGCAGGGAGAAGCTGCTGGTGCTCAGGCCTTTTCAAACTTTGATACTTTGCTTGCTCCATTTATAAGATACGATAATCTTAATTATGAACAGGTTAAACAGGCGATTCAGGAATTTGTATTTAATATGAATGTTCCGACACGTGTCGGTTTCCAGACACCTTTTACTAATATAACTATGGACTTAACTGTTCCGTCATATTATGCAGAACAGCCTGTAATTATTGGCGGCGAACTAAAAGAAGAAACATACAAAGAATTCCAGAATGAAATGGACATGCTCAATAAAGCCTTTTTTGAGGTTATGATGAAAGGTGATAACTCGGGCAGAGTTTTTACTTTCCCTATTCCTACTTATAATATAACAAAAGACTTTGATTGGGATAACGAAAATATCAAAGGTTTATGGGAAATGGCGGCAAAATACGGTATTCCCTATTTCTCTAACTTTATAAATTCAGATATGTCGCCAGAGGACGCACGCTCAATGTGCTGCCGTTTAAGAATTGACAACAGAGAACTTGAATACAGAGGCGGAGGTTTGTTCGGCTCAAATCCTTTGACTGGTTCTGTTGGTGTTGTAACAATTAACCTGCCTAAAATTGCTGCAAATTCTGAGACAAAAGGCGAATTTATGGCAAAATTGGCTGAAAAAATGGAACTTGCTAAAGAAAGTCTTGAAATTAAACGTGCATTGCTTGAAGATTTAACAGATAAAAACTTGTATCCTTATACAAAATTTTATCTAAGAGATATAAAAGCTCGTTTTGGTGTTTACTGGAAAAACCATTTCTCTACTATTGGTTTGATTGGTATGAACGAAGCGTGTTTAAACCTTCTTGCAGATGATATCGGAAGTTTCAGAGGGAAACAGTTCGCTGTCGAAGTTATGGACTTTATGAGAGAAAAGATTGTTGAATTCCAAAAAGAAACAGGTCATAACTACAATCTTGAAGCAACTCCAGGCGAAGGTACTTCATACAGGCTGGCAAAGCTGGATAAGGAAAAATATCCGTATTATACAAATTCAACACAACTGCCTGTAAATTATACTGATGATATTTTTGAAGTTTTGGATCACCAGGATGATTTGCAAACCAAATATACAGGCGGAACTGTTGTTCACATCTATGCTGGAGAAAGAATTCAAAATATTGAAACGATGAAAAATCTTGTGAAAAAGGTTTGCAGTAACTATCACCTGCCGTATTTTACTTTCTCCCCTACATTCAGCACCTGTCCGAATCATGGTTATGTTGCAGGTGAGCACTTCACCTGTCCTGAATGCGGTGCAGAATGTGAAGTTTATTCTCGTGTCGTCGGTTATATTAGACCTGTAACACAGTGGAATAAAGGTAAAAAACGTGAATTTAAGGATAGAAAGGAATTTGTAATAAACGAATGCTGTTAGGCGGAGTACAGAAAACATCTTTACTCGATTTTCCGGATAAACTTAGTGCAATCGTTTTTACTCAGGGCTGCAACTTTAGATGCGGTTACTGCCATAATCCGGAGTTAATAGTTATGAAAGAGCCGGCATGGACAGAGCCGGCTTTTTTTGAATTTTTAAAAACTCGTACCGGAAAGCTGGACGGTGTTGTTATAACCGGTGGCGAACCCTGTTTGCAAAAAGATTTGATAGACTTTATTAAAACAATAAAACAAATGGGTTTTCTTGTGAAACTTGATTCAAACGGAACATTTCCTGAAAAAATTCAGGAAGCACTGCCGTTTCTCGATTATATTGCAATGGATATAAAAGCTCCGCTTGAAAAATATTCTCTTGTTACAAATTCAGCTATAAATCCTGATAAAATAAAAGAGAGTATAAATATAATTATGACTTCCGGAATTGACTATGAATTCAGAACAACAGTTGTTAAATCACAATTATCTTATGAAGATTTTGCAAAAATAGGAAAACTGATTAAAGGGGCAGAAAAATATTACCTCCAAAAATTTATCCCATCCAAAACATTAGACGAAAAAATGATGAATGAAAAAACTTACAGCGAATCAGAGTTTAACGAAATTATGGCAATCCTTAAGCCAGATATAGAAAATGTCTTTTTACGTTAAATATTGCCTGTAGAGCTGTTTCTATCGTCTTCAAGCTGACGTATATCAATATTTATATCATCTTCAGCGTAAGATGTATTAAGCGGCTGAACATCAATCTCAACATTAACATCTGCGTCAACCATTTCAATATCACCTTTTGTAAATTCTTTTACTTTACCATCTTCCATTTTAACAGCAACTTTTCCGTTCAAAAATTGTAGGTAGCAAACTTTACCAAGTCCTTCAGGAGTCATAACAGATGAGCCCACAGGCGGCATGCCTTTTGCCGCGTCAATATAATTTGAATATTCATATGTAAGACAGCACAATAACCTTCCGCATGTGCCTGAAATCTTACCCGGCGCTATGGGCATTCCTTGATCTTTTGCCAGTTTAACGTTAATTGTTGCAAATTTCCTTAAAAAACTTGAACAGCAAAAAGGTCTGCCGCAAATTCCTGTCCCCTCTAAAATTGAGGTTTCATCTCGTACACCTATATGTCTTAAATCAATACGTACACGTGTAAATACCTGTGTTAAATCTTTAAGAAGCGCCCTGAAATCAACCCTTTCAGGAGCAGTATAATAAAATGTTATTTTCCTTCTGTCAAAGGTTATACGGCATTGAATAAGATTCATGTTTAATCCGTGACGCTTTACTAATTCCTTACACTTGAAAAAAGAAGTTACTTCTTCTTTTTTTATATCATCCAGCGTCTGCAAATCTCGTTGGGATAATACTCTAATTACAGGGAGCGGCTCAGGTTTTGATTTGCTTTCATCCCAGATTTTTGCAATTTGTGAATTTACGGTAAATACCTTAAGGGCTTCTTCACCTTTTTCTGTTCTTACAATGACCATTTGACCGTCTTCCAATTGTATTGTTTCAGGGACGGTTACAGGGTAAAAAGTATTTTTTAGATATCTTACGGCAAACTTACACATATCTTTCTTCTTCTTTTAACTTTCTATTCATTAATTTATCAAGTAATTCCTGAGGTGTGATATCCGTATAAACGGCTTCATATATAGCATTGGATACAGGAACTTCTATATCAAGTTTTTTTGCAAGTTCACAAATTGCTTTTGAAGTTTTTACCCCTTCAGCAACAGAGCCTAATTCGGCAAGTATATCAGCAATTTTTTTACCTTTGCCAAGCATTGAACCTACAGTGTAATTTCTTGACATAGGACTTGAACAAGTCGCGATTAAGTCTCCCATACCTGATAATCCGTATAAAGTAGATGGATTAGCACCAAGCTGAATACTAACTCTAACAATTTCGGCCATACCGCGTGTTAATAATGTTCCTGTGCAATTGTCACCAAGGTTCATAGCATGGGCAAACCCTGAAGCTATTGCTATTACGTTTTTCAAACTTCCGCCAAGCTCAACACCGATTACATCGCTGTTTGTATATAATCTGAATTTACCGGGAACATTGCAGGCTTTTTGAATAAATTCAGCAGTTTTCATATCTTCACTTGCAACTGATGCGGCAGTGGGTTTCCCTTGCAAAACTTCTTTGGCAAGGGTCGGGCCTGAAAGTATTGCAAGTTTTTGCTCCGGTAAAACATCTTTTATAACTTCACTCATTCTCATCAATGACGGCAGTTCAATACCTTTTGAAGCATTAACGAGAATTTGTTCAGATTTTATTCCGGCTGCTTTTAAATTTTCGCACACATCACGGGTTCCGGATGTAGCAACAACATTCAAAATTATATCAGCATTTTCTATCGCCAATTTTAAATCAGATGTTATTTGAACTTTGTCTGCAAGCTGGACTTCAAGCGGTTTTGAGGCGTGTTTATTTTGCAATAAATCTTCTGATAAGTCCTGTGCACGACCCCATACAGTAACTTCATCAAAATTATTTGTTAATAACCAGGCTAAAGTTAAACCCCAGCACCCTGCTCCAATTACTGTTAATTTCATTCAATCTCCTTATACAACCTGCGGTCTATAGATTATTTTTCTTAATACACCGCCATGTTTTTTTAACTCTTGTCTTGATTCTTCTATATCGAGTTTCATCATTGTTGAAACAATTGCAGTTTTTATTTCCCAATCGCATTTTAATAATGCTGCCAGTGCCTCGCTGTGGCTTATGCCGGCAATCTGTGCAACGATTCTGATAGCTCTGTCTTTTAATTTTTCATTAACTGCTTTCAAGTCTATCATAAAGTTTTCATAAGTTTTTCCAATCTTAATCATAGACCCTGTTGACAGCATGTTTAAAATCATTTTTTGTGCTGTGCCTGCTTTTAATCTGCTTGAACCTGCAATTACCTCGGGGCCGACTTCAACACAAATTACAAGACCGGCTTCTTCTGCAATTCTGCCTTTTGAGTTGCAGGTAATTGCAATTGTTCTTGCTCCTGCTTCATCAGCCTGATGCAATACACCCAGAAGATATTTAGGGTTGCCGCTTGCGGAAATTACAACACATACATCTTTATCCGTCAGAACTTTTGCATCCTGAACTCCTGTCTCAAAACTGTCTTCAGCACCCTCTACTGCATACAAGAAAGCTTCTCTGCCGCCTGCAATTATACCTTGAACCATATCACGCGGGACACTGAATGTCGGCGGACATTCAGAGGCATCTAAAACGCCGAGTCTGCCTGATGTTCCTGCTCCAAAGTAGAATAATCTTCCGCCTTTTAAAAATTGTTTTGCTATTATATCAATTGCTTCTGCAATATGTTCGGATTCTTCTTCTACTGCCAGAGCTACAAGTTTATCTTCCTCATTCATTTTTTTTACCATTTCTATAGTTGGTAAAAGGTCGATATCCTTTGTATTTTCATTTCTGTATTCGGTAATAACTTCACTCATATTAACCCCCTGTCAAAACACTAGACCATTTTAACTAAATTAGCCATTTCTATTGCTGTTTTTGCGGCATCAGAACCTTTGTTGCCGGCTTTTGTTCCTGCTCTTTCAATTGCCTGTTCAATATTATCTGTAGTTAAAACTCCGAAGATTACGGGAATACCTGTTTCAAGGCTTACATGTGCAACACCTTTTGAAACTTCTGCACTTACATAATCAAAGTGAGGAGTTGAGCCTTTTATAACAGCACCGAGAGTTATAAGAGCATTATATTTTCCTGTTTTTGCAAATTTTTGGGCCGCTAATGGAATTTCAAATGCACCGGGTACTTTTACAATATCAATGTTTTCCTCGGATACTCCATGTCTTTTTAGTTCATCAACAGCTCCTGAAAGTAATTTTGAGCCTATAAAATCATTAAATCTTGATATTATTATACAGAACTTTTCATTATTTGTTGTTAATTGCCCTTCGAATGTTTTCATCTCTTAATACTCCTTTGCCTATATTTTACAACACGGAGGGCTAATTTACAATAAGCGGGTAGAAAATCTTATAAAAAATATATAATGAAGCTAAAATAAGCAGTGCTCCGCTTATTTTCATAAGAATATCGGATATTTTGTAAAAATTATTCCAGCTTTTTAATCTGGAGGTTAAAAAGCCTGCAAGTATTAAAATAAGACCTTGACCTAATGAAAATAAGAACAACATTATAATTGCATTTACTATATTTGCTGAAAGAGAGGCAAATGCCATAATTCCTGCTAATATAGGAGTTGAGCAAGGGCTGCCTACAAGTGCAAATACGCCGCCCAGTAGTATAGGATAAGTAAATGTACTGTGGGTATTGTTTTTGGGCATTTCTTTTATTAAGACAGGCAGTTCAAAATCTAAAAAACCTATTAATTTAAGACCCATAACAAGAATTATGGAAGCAAGCACTATCCCGAAGTATCCGCTTGCAAAAGATACAAAAACTTTTCCGGTAATAGCGCAGATTATTCCTATGACTGAAAATACTATTGCAGTTCCAAATACAAAAAATATCATCTGAACAAGTGTTTTAGCAGGCTTTGCATCGGAATATCCGCCTATATAACCTATTATAATTGGAAGCATTGATAATGAACAGGGCGATATTGATGCTAATAAACCACCAAAGAATGATATAGTAAAAAGTATTAAAATACTGTTACTGCCGGTAAAAATATCAGTATAATCCATTATTGAAGACCTTTCAGATAATTATCCATTTCTTCCTGTTCAATGGCGCCTTCTATACGTTTAATTTGTTTGCCTGTAGCATCAAGCAAAATTATTGTAGGCACAAGTGTTACATTATATTTTTCTATCTGGGAATTTGTAAAAGATGTGCCGTCTTGAACCGGAATCTCTGTTAAAATAATTTTTCCCTCATATTTGGGAAAGATTTCTTTGAATATCTGGTTCATTTTTTGACAGTCAAGACACATTGTCGAAGTGAATTTTATAACCTGAGGCTTATTTGCAGTATCAGTTGTTTTAGCTGTAGTTGCATTTGAACGTGTTAGTGCCATATAAGCAATAACTGGAACGGCAAATACCAATAAAATTGTAATCAGATTTTTTTTCATAATATTCTCCTTCTGTTTCCTATATTAGCATAAAACAAAAAGAAAATATCAATAACCACAATCGGGTAATTTAAGAGGATTAAATATCTTCAGGAATGTAAAAATCAACTTTAGATAAAAGTTCTCTCGTATGTTCGTAACAGCAGCTTTTTTTACATATTTGACAGTATTCGCGGACAATACTTATAACATCATCAACACTCATTTTAATTAATCTTCTTTCACCTTCAATTATTCTTGCCATATCCTTTCCTTTCTTTTAACTTTAACGGCAGTTTTTTTTAAACCTTTTGTAAAATCGGTTGAAATATTTAGAAATAATTGTTATAATAATAGATGTGATTATAATAAGGAGGTTTAAAATGACAAAGATAGTTTTTAACGGGGGGGGGGCAGTCTAAAAGCCTCTCATAGCAACGGTTTTACGCTTGCAGAAGTGTTGATTACTTTAGGAATAATAGGTATAGTTGCGGCTATGACTATTCCGACTTTGATTGCAGAATATCAGGAAAAGAAAACAGTTACTCAGCTTACTAAAGTTTACTCAACACTATCAAATGCATATCAAATGATGCAGGCTGAATATGGCGAGGTAAATACGTGGGGAATGTCAAGCACTGTTCAGGGAACCGACGAAGATGGGAATAAAATCTATGATTATTCTGCTCAGAGACTTTTTGCCGAACGTTTAAAAAAATATTTAAAAGTTTTAAAAACCTGTCAGGTGGGTGATGTTTGCTATCCATACGCAGGGTATTCTCTATCAGGGATAAAAACTTCAGATGAAAATCGCGTTGAAGACGGCACAGGTGATTCACCTTCAGAGGCTAAATTTTATTTATCAGATGGAACATTTGTCCAGCTGGGCTATATATATTCTACAAGCGGAGATATAATGGTAATACTTCCTGGAAATACTTCGGTCTTGGGCAAAAATAGATTCTTTTTTAGATTTTCTTTAAAAGGTATTGAGCCTGAGGGTATGGATAATGCTTCAAGTATGCTTTTTGAAGACTATTGTAATCCCTCCAGAAATGATACTTTTGCTGGAAGAAGTTGTGCTGCTTGGGTTATTTATAATAAAAATATGGATTATTTGCATTGTGCCGATAAGTTATCCTGGGATGGTCCGCACAGCTGTAAAGAAGCTGAATAAAGAAATAAAAAAAGCTCCCGAAGGAGCTTTTTTTATTATCAATGAAAATTATTCATCTTCATCATCTAATTGGAAATCAGGAGCACCAAACATACCTTCGATTTCTTCCAAAATCGCAGATGGTTTTCTTGCTTGATTTCTTTGTGCTACTGCACGTTTTCTTGCTTCGCGTTCTTTTTCTTCATTTGCGTTTGACAGGTGGTGGAAGCCTGTACCTGCAGGGATTAAACGACCGATAATAACGTTTTCTTTCAATCCTCTTAGTAAGTCTTTCTTACCGTCAACGGCAGCTTCTGTCAAGATTCTTGTTGTTTCTTGGAAAGATGCTGCTGAAATGAAGCTTTCAGTGTTCAATGAAGCTTTTGTTATACCTAACAACATATATTCACATGTCGCAGGAAGTTTACCGGCTTCTTCAGCCTGTTTATTAGCTTCTTCAAAAGCTTGAAGTTCAACAAGTTCTCCCGGTAAAAGGTTAGTATCGCCAGCGTCAATGATTTTAACTTTCTTAGTCATTTGACGTACGATAATTTCAATGTGTTTATCAGCGATTTCTACACCTTGTGAACGGTAAACACGTTGTACTTCGTCAACCAGATATTGTTGAGCAGCTTCTACACCGCAAAGTCTGATAACGTCATGCGGGTTCAAAGGACCGCTTGTTAAAGGCTGACCTTTTGTTATTTTTTGTTTATCGTGAACAATAATGTTAGCGTCAATTGCATATTTGATTTCTACTCTGCCGTTTTCATTTACTAAGTATAATCTTGGCAAATCATCGTCAGTTTCAATTTCAGCAACACCGTCTTCTTCTGCAAGGATTGCACAATCTTTCGGTTTACGGCCTTCAAGAAGTTCTTCAACTCTCGGCAAACCTTGTACGATGTCACCTGTTTTTTGTCTTTCAAATACAAGTGTTGCAATCATATCGCCGCGAAGTACCAGTGCTCCTGATTCAACCTGAAGCATCGTACCAGGGCTGATTAAGTAAGGACGACCTGTACGTACTGTAATTTCACCTTTATTTACAGCAACAACAAGACCTGAAACTGGTGATGTATCACCGCTTGATGAAATTATTGAATCAGTTTTGACAAAGTCACCTTTTTTAACGCTTGCAGTTGATTTTATTTTGATAACTTCTTCGTATTTTTCACTTGTTAAAAGAAGTCTTCTGTTATCAGTTTTGCTTTCGTTAATTGCTGCAACACCGTCATTGATAGCCAGAACTTGTGTTTTTGCTATTGGAGTTCTAGGTTCAATTGTTTGTCCATCATTTACAAGTAATTCTGTTTGTAATGCTGATAACAATTTAGCATTACCCTCAAATTCACGGCGGACAATAAGGTTTTCAAGAACTACAATTCTTAAGTTGCCTTTATCATCTAATTCAACCATACCTTTGAGGTGAGATAAGTAACCTTGCATTTGAAGTACTAAGCTTGTTCTTGTAATTGTTGAACCGTCAAGGTTTCTTACTCTTGCTCCATCTTTGTATTGAAGTTGGGTTACAGGAACTATGTCAATTAATTCATCAGTAGTGTTGAATTTAATTGAAACGTCTTTTTGTTGAACGTCAAGTACCTGAACAGGTCTAACCAGAATTTGTATAGGCTGGTTAGATATATTGTCTTCATCAAGTGAAAGGCTTGCATCAAGTTCTTCATCTAAATCATCAATATCTATTTCATCTAAAGAAGAATCCATTATTGTTACAATAGATGTTTCTTTTGCTTTGATGCCTTCAGCTATTACTGTTCCTTTTTTAACAACTTCACCTTCGTCCACTTTTAATTCGGAAACGCTTGGTAAAGTATGGATTTCTCCAGGTCTTACAGTAATTTCATGGATGATATCGTTGTATTCTTTAAATTCAACAATACCATCAATGTGGCAGTATACATCTTTTACTATTTCTGTACCTGCTGTAACGAATGTTCCGTTATCAACCATTTTTAATGAACTGTCTTTTGAAATCTGATGAATTTCTTCTGGAATAAATACTACAGTACCTGGTTTTGTGATGATTTGATTTTCATCAACTTCAACATCAACGTATCTGATTTCGCCTGAGCTTGTTACTGCACATTCTTCATCTAAAAGCTCTGCAATAATCATACCGTTTTCTACTGTTGTATCTACAGGTGCTTTAACAATGTATTTTTCACCTGTCTTTTTAACTGTCCATAATTGTTCTTTTTTGGTTTGTTCAAATGTGGCGTTTTCAGGCATTAAGGAAGCAATTACAATTGTAATTTCTTTACCCTGTACGATTTTTTTAATCTTTTTACCTTCAAATTTAACATCTTCTATAACTAAATCTTCACCAAAGCGAACTTCGCCGCCATGTTCTGATATAGTTAATGTTTCAGCTAATTTTTCACCTTCTTTTATTTTTTGACCGTCTTTAACGATTACTTTAGAACCGCCCGGCAGGTTGTATACGTCACCTCCAAGAACCCAGATAACACCTTGTTTATTGGTTGTTCTTGAAATGTTGCCCTGTCTGTCTTTCTTTTCATCAGCAACGAAATCTTCGTATATAACTTCACCGCTTAAGTCAGCATTAATATCTTTTGTTGCTTTTTCTGTCAAACGTGAACCGTCACCTTGTGAAGCCGGTTCATATGCTGCTAAAGTGAAACCTTTTTCAACCTTCATTCCATTTGTAAAGAATACGGTTGATCCTGCAGGAATGTGGTATTTATCAGTTCTTTTTGCACCTTTGACTTCAATGTCAGCTTCATAGTTTGCAACGTTAACGATATCACCGTGACGTGTTCTTAATTCACGTGTTTTAACATTAGAAATTACTTCACCGGCTGATTTCGCGTCAATGTGCTTCATCGCACCTGAACCTTTAAATACACCGCCCGTGTGGAATGTTCTCATTGTAAGCTGTGTACCAGGTTCACCGATTGATTGAGCTGCGATAATACCGATTGCTTCGCCAACGTCAACAAGTTTTTGTGTTGTCATTGCCCAGCCGTAACATTTTTGGCAGATACCGTATTCAAGACCGCATGTTAAACCTGAACGAACTTTCAATTCTTGAAGGTTTAAATGTGCAATCTTTTTAATGTCATCACGATTTAATGTTGTTCCTGATGTTACAAGAACTGTACCATCAGTATCCTTGATATCTTCTGCAACTGTTCTACCTAACAATCTGTCGATTAGTGGAACGATTACCGCATCACCGTCAACAATAGGCTTCATATTGATTGATTTTGTTGTGTGGCAGTCTTCTGCTCTGATAATTACATCTTGTGCAACGTCTACCAGACGTCTTGTTAAATATCCTGAGTCGGCTGTTTTTAACGCTGTATCTACAAGACCTTTACGTGCACCGTATGATGAAATGATGTATTCTGTTACGGATAAGCCTTCTTTAAAGTTTGATTTAATCGGCAAGTCAATAATTTGTCCCTGTGCGTCAGCCATCAAACCACGCATACCAACCAATTGTGATACCTGTGACAGGTTACCTCTCGCTCCGGAAAATGCCATCATATATACAGGATTTAATTTATCAAAGTTTTCTACAACCTGTTCTGTTAATTTTGCGGTTGTTTCAGACCAGGTGTCGATAACTTTTGTATAACGTTCTACTTCAGTGATTTCACCTTTCAGGTATCTGTTTGTTGATTGTTCAATTTCTTTTTCTGCTTCTTGAAGAAGTTCTTTCTTTGCAGGTGGTACTTGCAAGTCAGCAATAGAAATTGTTGTACCTGATTTTGTAGCATATTTATACCCTAAGTTTTTAAGGGCATTTGCAAGTTCTGCGGTTTTAGCGCCGCCGTACTCCAGATACATTTGGGCAAGCAAATTGTTCAAAGCTTTTTTGTCCATTTGTTTGTTAATATATTCCGGAGTTTTTTTACCATGTGTGTATGTTGTTTCCATTCTATATTTCCTTTTTTATTATTGTCTTCCTACAATTTTATGAAAGTGCATTTTTAACTGTTTCGTTAAAAATAATTCTTCCTACTGTAGTCTCCATTCTTTCACCTTTTTCATTTCTTACAACGATTTTATCGTGTAAATCGATTACGCCTACTTCAAGAGCAGATATTGCGTCCTGGAAGTTGTAGAAGTAACCTTTAGGTTCTTGTTCAGGATTTTTTAAGATAGTCAGGTAATACATACCCAATACCATATCTTGAGAAGGAGTAATGATAGGTTTACCGTTTGCAGGAGCCAAAATGTTGTTAGTTGCTAACATTAACATTCTTGCTTCTGTTTGAGCTTCAATTGACAAAGGTACGTGAACAGCCATTTGGTCACCATCAAAGTCGGCGTTGAATGCTGTACATACCAGCGGGTGTAATTGAATTGCACGGCCTTCTACAAGTTTAGGTTCAAAAGCCTGAATACCTAATCTGTGAAGTGTTGGAGCACGGTTTAACATAACCGGGTGTCCGTCAATTACTTCTTCTAATATATCCCATACTATTGCTTCGGAACGTTCAATTTTTTTCTTAGCTGATTTTATATTTTGAACGTATCCTCTTTCAATAAGTTTATTAACTACAAATGGTTTAAACAATTCTATAGCCATTTCTTTGGGCAAACCGCATTGGTTTAAGCTCAATTGCGGACCTACTACGATAACTGAACGGCCGGAGTAGTCAACACGTTTACCGAGTAAGTTTTGTCTGAAACGGCCTTGTTTACCTTCAATGATATTTGATAATGATTTTAATGCACGGTTATTAGGACCTACAACGGTTCTTCCTCTGCGGCCGTTATCAATCAATGCATCAACTGCTTCCTGAAGCATACGTTTTTCGTTTCTTACGATAATTTCAGGAGCTCCCATTTCCAAAAGTCTTTGTAAACGGTTATTTCTGTTGATTACACGTCTGTAAAGGTCGTTTAAGTCAGATGTTGCAAAACGTCCGCCATCTAATTGTACCATTGGTCTCAAATCAGGCGGTGTTACCGGCAATACATCCATTACCATCCAAGTAGGATCAGTTTCTGAAGAAATTAAAGCATCAAGTAATCTTAAGCGTTTGATAAGTTTACTTTTTCTTTGAACTGAAGTTACATTGCCTGCAAGTTCTGTTCTGATTTCTTCAGCAAGTTCTTTTGTATTGATTTCGGAAAGAAGTTCTTTGATTGCTTCTGCACCGATACCTACTTTCAACTCGGTTTCTTCGTTTTCTGCAATGTAGTCTTCGTATTCTTCTTCACCTAATAATTGGAATTTTTTGAAAGGACTTTCACCAGGTTCAATTACAACATAATTGTTGAAATAAATTACCTGTTCCAAATCTTTCAAAGTCATATCCAAAAGTAAGCCGAGATATGACGGGATACCTTTTAGGAACCAGATATGAGAAACCGGTGCCGCAAGTTTAATGTGTCCCATTCTGTGACGACGCACTTTTGAATCGGTAACTTCAACGCCGCAGCGTTCACAGATAATACCTTTGTGTCTTACTCTTTTATATTTACCGCAATAGCATTCCCAGTCTTTTGTCGGTCCAAAGATTCTTTCGCAGAACAGACCGTCTCTTTCAGGTTTTAGGGTACGGTAGTTTATTGTTTCCGGTTTTGTTACTTCCCCGTAGGACCATTTTAAAATCCTTTCCGGTGAAGCTATACTTATTCGTATATAGTCAAAATAATCTATGCTTGTTGACATTTTTATGTTTTCTCCTTTTATTGGGGCGGGAGATTTATCTCCCGCTTAAATTATTTCCTATAGGTCACCGAAAGTAGTCGGGGTTTCAAAGAAGTTGATGTTCAACAACTCTGAATCGATGTCGGATAATGTGCGTTTAGGGGCTGATTTTCTTAAATCATCCATATCGCTCATTAAATCGACTTCTTCACCGTCTTTTTTCGCTACTGTAATATCCAAACCGATACTTTGTAATTCTCTTACAAGCACCTTAAATGATTCAGGGATACCAGGTCTTGGAATGTTATCGCCTTTGACGATTGATTCATAAGCTCTGTTTCTGCCGTTTACATCATCGGATTTGATTGTTAACATTTCTTGTAATGTATAAGCAGCACCATAAGCTTCCAGTGCCCAAACTTCCATTTCTCCGAATCTTTGTCCGCCGAATTGAGCCTTACCGCCTAAAGGTTGTTGTGTTACAAGTGAGTAAGGACCTGTTGAGCGGGCGTGAATCTTGTCGTCAACAAGGTGGACAAGTTTCAGGATATATGAAAGACCTACAGCAACAGGTTCATCAAACGGTTCACCTGTTCTTCCGTCAATAAGTCTTACTTTACCGTCTTCAGTTACCCAATCACAGCCGCTTTCTTTAATACCTTTTAGTAACTCGTGTTTTGTTGCGATTTCTGATTGAGCTTCGCCGTACATTTCGTCAAATGACGGAGCTTCGTAGTAGTTTCCTGTTAAGTATGCTGCCAAACCAAGCAATAATTCGTAAGTTTGACCAACGTTCATACGTGAAGGAACACCAAGCGGGTTCAGCACGATATCAACAGGAGTACCGTCAGGCATAAACGGCATATCTTCTTTAGGTAAGATTCTTGATACAATACCTTTGTTGCCGTGGCGTCCTGAAAGTTTATCACCTACAGAAACTTTACGTTTTTGAGCTATGTAAACTCTGATTACAGTATTTGCACCCGGCGGCAATTCGTCGCCTTTTTCTCTGTCAAATACCTTAACGTCGATAACGCGTCCGCCTTCTCCGTGAGGAACTCTTAATGAATTGTCTTTTACATCTCTTGCTTTTTCAGCGAAGATTGCGCGTAAAAGTTTTTCTTCAGGCGGATGTTCTGATTCACCTTTTGGTGTAACTTTACCGACTAGTATATCATCTGCATAAACTCTTGCACCGATACGAACAATACCGCGTTCATCCAAATGTCTCAAAGCATCTTCTGAAACGTTCGGGATTTCACGTGTAATTTCTTCCGGTCCGAGTTTTGTTTGTCTTGCATCTATTTCTAATTTTTCAATGTGGATTGATGTGAAGATGTCATCGTGAACACATCTTTCTGATAACAGGATAGCATCTTCGAAGTTGTAACCTTCCCAAGGCATATACGCTACAATAACGTTTTTACCTAATGAAAGTTCACCGCCGCAAGTTGACGCACCGTCTGCGATTACGTCGCCTGCTTTAACCTTGTCGCCCTCGTTAACAATCGGACGCTGGTTAATACATGTATCCTGGTTGCTTCTTACGTATTTCATTAATTGATATACGTGAGGATTGTTTTGATGGTCTCTGATAACGATTTCTTCACCGACTACTCTTTCAACAGTACCGTCAACTTCAGATACTATAACCATACCTGAGTCTTTTGCAGCTCTTGCTTCCAAACCTGTACCTACTACCGGTCTCTGGGTAATAAATAAAGGCACTGCCTGACGCTGCATGTTTGAACCCATCAATGCACGGTTTGCGTCATCGTGTTCAATAAATGGAATCATTGATGTCGCAACTGAGATAATCTGAATAGGACAAACACCAACGTAGTCAACTTTTTTAGAGTCACCCATTGTGAATTCTGAGTGGTAACGAACCGGAACGTATTCATCTTTAAAGCTTCTGTCTTTATTTAATTGTACGTCAGCCGGAGCTACACGGAAGTTTTCATCTTCGTCTGCTGTTAAGTAGTGAACTTCATCAGTTACAACACCATCTTTAACAACAAAGAACGGAGATTCAACAAAACCGTAATCATTAACTTTAGCGTGAGTAGCCAATGAACCTATCAAACCTGCGTTCGGACCTTCAGGAGTTTCAACAGGACATATACGTCCGTAGTGTGAAGGGTGAATGTCACGAACAGCAAAACCTGCACGTTCTCTCATTAAGCCGCCCGGTCCTAATGCTGAAATACGTCTTTTGTGTGTTAATTCTGCCAGCGGGTTTGTTTGGTCCATAAATTGTGATAATTGTGAACTTCCGAAGAATTCTTTTAATGAAGCAACTAACGGTTTAGTGTTCAATAAGTTCAACGGAGTTAATGTTTCTGAATCCTGTAAAGTCATTCTTTCTTTTACAATTCTTTCAATTCTTGAAAGACCTACTCTGAATTGGTTTTGTAAAAGTTCACCGACTGAACGGATTCTTCTGTTTCCTAAGTGGTCGATATCATCCAATGTACCTTCATCATAAGTTAAGTTGATTAAGTATTCGATTGAAGCTACGATATCCTGAACAGTTAATGTTCTCTGGTTCTTAGGAATATTCAAGTTTAATTTTTTGTTTAATTTATAACGTCCTACGCGGCCGATATCATATTTTTTCTCATCAAAGAAACGGGCTTCCAAAATTGAACGTCCGCCTTGTGGAGATGCAGGGTCACCCGGTCTTAATTTCTTGTAAACTTCGATTAAAGCATCATCTGTTGTTTCAGCTGTATCTTTTTCCAAAGTTTTCTTCAAGAATTCAAAGTGAGTGAATAAGGTTTCCATTTCGGAAACTGTAATCCCCATAGCTTTTAATAATGTTGTAGCAAGGATTTTTCTATTTTTGTCTATCTTAACGTAGATTAAATCGTTGCTGTCTGTTTCTATTTTTAACCACGCACCGCGGTTAGGAATCATTGTTGCATTGTATAAACGTTTACCTGCCGGAGATACTTCACGTTTGAAGTAAACACCTGGTGAACGAACGATTTGAGAAACGATTACACGTTCTGCACCGTTTACAATAAATGTACCTTTGTCTGTCATTGTCGGGATGTCGCCGATGTAGACTTCCTGTTCCTTAATTTCCCCGCTGTCACGGTTTACTAATCTTATCATAACGCGTAATTGTTTTGCGTATGTTGCGTCATGAATTCTTGCTTCTTCAATTGTATACTTTGCGTTGTCGAAAGTATAATTTGGTAAGAAGTGTAATTCCAATCTTCCTGTATAGTCTTTAATAGGGCTGAAAGAAAGTAATTCTTCTTTCAAACCTTCTTTTAAAAACCATTCAAAAGATTTTTTTTGCACTTCAATAAGGTCCGGTAAATCATCCAAACGAGTATGCGGAATACCCATAGGAGTTACTCTTTCTGCGTATTTTGTCTTAGACATTAAATTACCTCATTCTATAAATGGTGTACGTACTAAAAATTTTTTTTAATTCTAACTTGAGGCTGTTAACCTTTTGCCATACGGCAAATAAATATATTTTACAGGGTTTTCTGTGTTTAGGCACAAATTACCCCTACTTTACTTTTGCATGTTACACTATCATAGTACATCAATATATATAGTCAAGAAAATTTAAGATGATTTTTTCCAAAATGTTAAATTTTTGTTACAAAAATTTTATTAATTTTTGAATACTCCTGAAACTATTGATATAAGCGGGATAGGCTGTCAAGGGTCAAGCTAAAGATTTTGAAAATAGCGGGTTTAAGTCTATTACCTGAAAGGCCCATATAATCAAACTTTCCAGATTTAATGTATTTTTGCTTGTTCTTTTAAAAAACTTCTGGTATAGTGGTCTATTATGAAGAGGATATTTATTTTACTGACATTAATTTTATTTGGACTTTCTGTACAAGCAGAAGGTATTACATTAACCGGCGAAGCAAGGTTTGACTGGGTTGATATGTCTCAAATTCAAAGAGATACTACTATTGATTATTATAAAAATATTCTTTTTGGTGATGATAGTGTAAATAATTATACTAAAGATGAATTTAAAAAAGAATTTGCGCCGTATTTGAAAGATGAAAATTCAAAAGAACATTATATGCTGGCAAAAGATGATGTTAAAGAAACAAAAGACGCGAATATCTGTGCTTTTTATTTTAAGAAAAATATATTAATAATATATGCATTACAATATAAAAACAATCCTCACAATGTATTTTATTATGATCCGTACGGACGTTTGAGATATGTTGATGTTATATCTGAAAATTATCCGAATTTTCCATATAATTCAAAACAGTATAAAGCAAACGGAAAACTTGTGAGTGCAATATATTTTACTTCAAAAGACATGCAGTATATGTACGAACCTGACGGAAAGTTTAAGGGGTTGTGGTACAAAGAAAAAATGTATGACAAAAATGGTAAGCAAAAAGTTATAAGAACAAATTGGTAAATGGAGGAAAACAATAAATGGAAAAGACTAAGAATCTCGGGGGGGGGGCAGCCTAAAAGCCTCTCGTAGCACTAAATTTGACAAATTTTTAAAAAGCGATTATAATTTCAGTATTATGAATTATAAATCAGGTTTTACACTGGCGGAAGTCTTAATAACGTTAGGTATTATAGGAATCGTGGCAGCATTAACAATTCCGGTACTTGTTAAGAATTATCAGGAAAAATTACTTGTAAATAGAGCTAAAAAGACTTATGCTGTTGTACAGAATGCTATGCAGTTAACTATAGCACAGAATGGTTATGCTAACTATAGCCAACTTTTCAGTCTTGATAAAACAAGTGAAGAAATAATGGAAGAAATACTGCAGAATCTTTCTGCCGTCAAGGTTTGTAAAAAAGGAGAAAATGCCTGCTGGGGAGAGCTTGTGAAATATTCTCATAAGCAATACCAAAACGGGGTTACATATGGCAATCGTTATTATGGCTCAGGACCTACAGCAATATTAAAAGATGGAACACGGATACTGATTAATAGATTTTCTTATAAAGATAACTGTGACTTCGGGCGTTTTGGTACAAAATATGATAGTGCCGGTTATCCTGTAATAAATGAAGAAACTGGAGAGCCCGAGCAAGTATGGTATGCTGATTACCGCTGCGGGCAGATAATGATAGATACAAATGGCAAAGCCGGACCGAATCAACTTGGCGCTGATACTTTTGATATAGCAGTATACCCTGATTATCTGAGTCTTTCCCCAAATGATACTTTTATGAAAGATGGCAAGCTTAATTATGAAGATTATAAGATAGGTGAAGAATACGAGGATTAATTTGACTTATATTTGTTAAATAATAAAACATTAAGTTTAAAATACCGGCAGAATTTTTATTCTGCCGGCTTAATTATCCTCTTCCGCATAAAAGGAGGTACTTTAGTCTGCTAAGCAAACCGCTTGACTTCCGATGTCGCCGCGATAGCTGCTGTCACGGTAAGTAAAGTTAGAGTAAAAGCCGCGGTGGTATCCGCCGTCTTTGCTGCTCTCTTCACCAGACCAAATCCAAAACGTGTCAGAAGTATTTGTAATAAATCCCATAGAGATGGCAAGGTCATTGTCTCTCGTTGCATATTCATTTGCAGTTGAAGAACCGGATATAGGTTTGTCGTATAAATCATTTGCTAACGCTGTTAGCTGTGCCTGTGTCGGCATTTTATTAACACCTCCGCAGGCTTTAACAGCCCCAGTCCAGTAGTCACTAGAGTAACTCCCGCACCAATCTTTTTTATTACCATATCCAGCATCTGCTAATTCTTCACATTCAGCTTTAGTTACCGGTTCCGGAAAGAACGGCGCGGTAAAACAAGTACCGTCACTAAGTTCTATAGCACAGTTACTTCCGCCAAGACTTGTAACATTTATAGAGCGCAAATCTTTGT
>CANUDF010000020.1 GCA_947857085.1 Candidatus Gastranaerophilales bacterium
CCTATCCGTTTAAATAAGAAGAGAGAGCTTTATACTATTATAAAGTCCCACTTCTCCTAAAAATTGCTAATTTTTTCCTATAATTTTTACAATAGTTAACAATTAATTAACAGGTACCAAATCAAGCAGACCTCTAATACGTAAATAACGGTCCAGCTCAACCCTTAATTTCTTCATATCCTGATATATGCCATTGTTTAACAAAATTCTGTTATCGTATTTGGGATCAATAATATAAAGTGTCGGAAATCCTGATAAAACAACATCTTCTACCAGTTCTTTATTAGCGGGATCTTCTGCATTAAGCATAACGACATTATATTTATCCTTGTATATTTTACTTATTGTTTTGTACTTTGGCATAAATTTCAAACAATATCCGCACCAGTCAACATAGAATAATGCCATCATAGGCTTGTCTGACTGAACTGCTTCATCGTATTTAATACCAATCTTGTAATCAGAAGGTTTATGCTTCTGCTCCATTGACGGATTTGTTAATGCATATGTAACAGCTGAAGTTAAAACAACAGCCAGAATAATACCGATAGTAATTAAAATCTTTTTACTCATTTTCTTTCCCCCTTATATTTTTATAATACAACAAAAAATACGACTACATAAACCTTTTATTATATTTTTCAAATTTCTTTCTTCATAATACTTAACAAACATGTTAATAAAAGTATATATCGTGGCATATACTTTTTATATACTTATGTGGT
Organism: Candidatus Gastranaerophilales bacterium; assembly: GCA_947857085.1. GTDB lineage: Bacteria > Cyanobacteriota > Vampirovibrionia > Gastranaerophilales > Gastranaerophilaceae > SIG32. The sequence goes on from CANUDF010000020.1 coordinate 726, forward strand.
TATCTCGTGGAATAAAGCACAAAATACAATGTGCTGCGTTGTGTAAAAAGAAGAGGAGTTTTAGATGAAAAAAAATTCGCCTATCAAATTGAAAAAAGTGACGAAATTTTCAAACCCAGCGAAAGACGAAGTATTACAAGCCGAAAATGACAGTGTATTAACAAACTATTTAAGAGAGATATCAGAGTATCCTGCATTGACTTCAAAAGAAGAAAAAATTATTGCAAGGCTTGCAAAAGAAGGAGACACTGAAGCAAAGAGAAAACTTATACAATCAAATCTTAAACTTGTTATTACAATTGCAAGAAAAGCAATTCACAAGTCAAACCTTCCCTTAATAGATTTAATTCAGGAAGGCAACTTAGGGCTTATGATAGCAGCAGAAAAATTCAATTACAAACTCGGATACAAGTTTGCAACTTACGCAAGCTGGTGGATTAAGCAGTCTATGTTTAAAGCAATATCAGAACAATCTCACTGTATGAAAATTCCGGTTTACATACAGGAAACTTTATCCAAATTTTCAAAAATTAAATCTGAGATGGAAAAAAATATAAATGCTCAGGTAAAAACAGAAGATGTAGCGAAAAAAATGAATATTGCACCTGACAAAATTGATACATTTTTATCTGCATATACAAAAACAATTTCAATAGAAAGCGGTATCGAAAAAGCAGACGGCAAAGAGTTAAATGTTGCCGACATACTGGCAGACGAAAAAAGTTCGGTATCTGAAAGTGTTGAATTTGAAAGATTGAGAACAGATATAGAAATGGTAGTATCAACATTAAAAGACAGAGAACGAGAAGTTGTAAGAATGCGGTACGGTTTAGGTGACACAACACGCCGTACGCTCGAAGAAATCGGTAATATTTACGGTGTAACAAAAGAATGTATAAGACAAACAGAGCTGAGAGCTTTGAAAAAAATGAAACTTACCGGTCAGGACATACTATCCGGTTATATTTCGTAATTTCCTTGTATTAAAAAATTAAATCGCCTCATGTAAGGCGATTTTTATTTTACTTCAAATGATTGGTTTACTTATTAAAAAAAAACATTATTATTATCATATGAGAAAAATTATTACAATAATTTTTAGTATAATATTTTTTGCCGGCAATATGAGCTTTGCAGACGGTGATTTGTGGGATAACTTCGGTGATCAAAATGTCTACGGACAAATGCCGGTTTCTGATGAACAGTTTGAAAAAGCACTTGAAAGTAAATTAAAGAAAAAACGAAAAAAACGTGATAAAAATATCCCCAAAGGCGAAGAATTTCATCAAAGTAACGAAACTCAGTTTATTAAAGAAGCAGAAGAAGAACTACCAATTCTATGCGTGCCTGCAAATTTAATTGTATCTGAAAATAAAGTATTACCCCCGGGACATTACCAAATTATGGGAGAAAAATTAAATGGGAAACCCGTTTTAAAATTTTATCAGGCGCATTACTTAATAGCAGAAATTCCGGCGGTTGAAACAGATGACGATTTTAATCAGGAAACCGTTCATTTTGTAAATATTTTGGATAACGGAGAAAAACAGGTAAAAATAATATTTGGGTCTATTGATTTTAATGCCTACAGCATAATTAATATTGTTGAATAATCTCGTTTCATGCTATAATAAAAGCAGGAAAAGGGGTAAATATGAAAAGAGCAATAATTATTGTAATTGATTCAATGGGAATAGGTGCAATGCCTGACTGCCATGATTTTAATGATATACCTGAGTGTAATACATTAAAAAATGTCTGTCGTTTTAACAATGGTCTAAACCTTCCTGTTATGAGCAAAATGGGTTTAGGTAATCTTGATGCTCTGGAAGGTGTGGATAAGACTTCAAATCCTATTGCTCAATACGGTATAATGCTTGAGAAATCAAAAGGTAAAGACACAACCACCGGTCACTGGGAAATAGCAGGACTTATTTCAGAAAAACCGTTTGCAACATTCCCTAACGGATTTCCGGATGAACTAATCCAAAAATTTATACAAGAAACCGGTTGCGGCGGAGTTCTTGCCAATATTCCGGCAAGCGGAACAGCTATAATTGAAAAGCTTAATGATGAACACCATTCAACAAAATTTCCGATTGTTTATACCTCTGCTGATAGCGTTTACCAAATAGCCGTTGATACCGATTTAATTCCGCTTGAAACCTTATACAGCTGGTGTGAAACTGCAAGACGTCTGCTTGATGAGGGCAAATATAATGTTTCAAGAGTAATCGCACGACCTTATAAAGTTATTGACGGCAAGCCTACCAGAATTTCAAAAGACAGACGCGATTACTCTATGGCTCCATCGCATACAATTCTTGATGATATAAAAAACAATGGCGGGAAAGTAATCGGCATAGGAAAAATTGAAGACATTTTTGCCAAAGCAGGCATTACTCACGCTATACATACAGGCTCAAACAAAGAAGGTTTAGAATTAACTTTACAAGCCGTTAAAAGGGAACTTGATTTAGCTAAAATAGCATACGAAAACAAAGAATACGGCGAGCCGACTTTAATTTTCACAAATCTTGTCGATACAGACATGCTTTACGGACATAGAAATGATGCAGCCGGTTATGGTAAGGCGCTGGAGGAAATCGATGTCTACCTTGGTATAATATTAAAAGAACTGCATGATGATGATTTGTTAATTATCACAGCTGACCATGGATGCGATCCTACTGTTGAAGGCACGGATCATACCAGGGAACAGGTTCCTGTACTTATTTATAACAGCAAAACCGCAGGAAAACATCTAGGAAAAATTAACGGATTTGATTATGTAGCAAAATTTATAAAAGACTGGATATTTTAATTTTTTTGTTCTATAATATATGCGTGAAAGAAATTTCACATATATAGTGAAATATAAATAAGGAGAAAACAAAATGACAGTAAAAATTAATGAAGGTTGCATTGGTTGCGGCGCTTGCGAATCAATTTGCGATGCAGTATTTAAAGTAGAAGACGTTGCAGTAGTTAATGAAGCAGCTGTAGCTGATAACATGGATTGTGTTAAAGAAGCTGCTGACTCTTGCCCTGTTGGCGTTATCGAAATTGAATAGTTTTTAATAATTAAAAAAGAGAGCCTTAATAGGCTCTTTTTTTTATGCGAAAAAAATAACAGGTACAATTTTGTACCTGTTATTTTAATTTATTTGATGTTATTAAACACCAGCTAACGCTGTTGCTTCTTTAACAACTGCTTCAAGAGCTTCCAAAGCATCTGACGGGAGTTTATCCAAACCTGCTTTTTCAGTTTCTCTTGATTTAACGAAGTCAATTCTGTCATTCATACGGGCAACAAATTGAGCTGCATATTCTTTGTTAGAGAATGAAGCGTCAAAGCCTTCAACATCCATAATTTCGATATCTGAGAAGTTTTCCCATTTATGGAACTTAGCAGTACCTTCAACGATAGCTTCAATAATACCCAGAGTATGTTTAGGCTGAACTTTTGTACCCATGAATTCACCTGTATTCAAGATATAGCAATCAACACCGTCTTCAATTAATTGTTTGAATCTTGTGTAATCCATTTCAAGCGGATAAACTCTGAATGGGTTAGCATAAGGTTCAACAACCAGTGCGTTAGGGTCAACACCAGCAGCTAATCTTTCTGCTGATGAACGTTTAGTAGCAAGCGTTGCACCCATAGCTGAACCTAAAGAAGCTCCAGACAATTTCAATACAGGAGGAATTGTAGGATCTTTCATCAGCCAGAAAATAGCGTTGATTGGTTCATCAATTCTGTCAACTCTGTTTGGTGACCACAATTTTGATTTAACTGCACGTCCGTTGCCGTTTCTGATATCTTCAGTAACAGAAACAACTTTACCGTCAGCTAATTGGATAGCACCTGCATTTTGTTGAGTTAAAATATATTTGTTATCATCACAGCCGATTGGATAGTCTGCTGTTTTGTCAAAGTAAGCAGGTTCCAAAGCAATAGTATATTTATCATGAACATTAATGATAAATGCGTCATCGTGAAGAACTGTGATATTGTATTTGTTATTGTGTTTTGCGTGAGTAATTGTAGATTTACCAGAACCTGATAAACCGAATACTGCAACCTGGAATGATTTTCCGTTATCAAGATTATAACGTTTCATACCGCCGTGGCAAGAAGCATAGCCGTTACGTGCAGCACAGCCCCAAGCAAGAGTTAGAGTACCTTTTTTGTGTTCGCCAAAGTATCTCATACCTAAGATAGCTGCACAGTTATGTTCAGGATCAAAGAATGTTAAACCGTACGGGAAGTCAGGGTGTGTCCAATCAGGATCTGAGAATACATAAATATCGCCGTCAGGCAATTCTCTTGAATTTGCATACATATTAGCATACATTTCGTTAATATATTGGAAGTTTAACATCCAGGAATACATGATGTTTTCAAAACCTTCAGGAATCATTAAGTGAGCTTTAACCATGAAGTCTTCTTCCAAACCAACAACTACTTCAGTTTTATACATTAATTTATCACGAGTACCGTAAATAGCTTCACGAATAATAGGTAATAAATATTTCAAATCGCAGTTTGGTTCGCCTACAATTTTTCTGGCTGCAGCGCAACGGCCTACGACTGTACCATCATTGAATAACAATTGATTTGCGCCTTGAGGTAACCCCAATTTCTCAGGTTTGTAAACAGGCATGCCTGTTAATTCAATAGTACCTGAGCTTGATTTTGCCAGTTTGTATGCTTCTGAAACAGATTTAACTTCTTCAACATTGTTGCCGAAGAATGGAGCTGTAATAGTAGCACGTGCAGCTGACATAATCTTTTTCAATTCTTCTGAATTGGTAAAGAATTCTTTTGTTGTCATAACATTTCTCCTTTTTTAAACATTTTATATAAAGTGTTCTTTATACAATTTTTGTCACACACACCTAGATTATCACAAATAAAAAATAAAGACAACAAAATATAAAAAATCCAGCAGGGTAGTTACCAAAAAATAAATATTGTGATAGAATATTTATAGAAGGAGAAGGGGATATATAATATGAATAATAATTTTAAAACTTTAATAATCACAGTTATAACGGCAGTTGCGATTTCAGGACAGGCATATACACAGGATATTAAACAACCTGCTGCCGTACAGCAGCAGGCGGCGTCATCCGTTTATACACCGGTTAATGCCCTTGATATGGTTGCTGCACCGTCAAAATTTTTAAATAAAAATGTCACGGTAAAGGGTAAATTTGACAAATTTTCTACACTGGGACTTGATTATGCCCCTGCAATGAGGAGTTCTGAAGAATATATAACTTTTCTTATACAAAGAGATGATGTAAAAGATCATAATATCCCCCTTTCAGAAATGAAAGTATTTTTAAAAAGAGCTGAAGCAGAAAAACACATAGACCTTAATGCAGGTGATGAAATCGAATTCAGCGGAAAAGTATTTTCTAATGCTCTGGGAGATGTATGGATGGATGCTGAAAAGTTTACAGTCCTGACACAAAAGAAAAAAGAAGAAGTCAAAAAATAATTTTTTGATAAACGGAGTTAAGTATGGCAAATAATGATAAGTTTTTAACAATTCATGGTCACTTTTACCAGCCGCCAAGAGAAAATCCATGGCTGGAAGCAATAGAACTACAAGACAGCGCCTTGCCTTTCCATGACTGGAATGAAAGGATTACTCAGGAGTGTTATAACCCTAATTCTGTTTCCAAAATTGTTGACAACCGAAATAGGATTTTGGATGTCGTTAATAACTATGAATTAATGAGCTATAACTTTGGGCCTACACTTCTTTCATGGCTTGAACAGAATGCTCCCTTAACATATGAAAGAATTATTAAAGCAGATATTGAAAGTATAGAGGAGCACAGCGGCCATGGCAACGCAATGGCACAGGTTTATAACCATATTATTATGCCTCTTGCAAATGAACAGGACAAACAAACACAGGTAAAATGGGGTATACGTGATTTTGAATACCGTTTCGGAAGAAAACCTGAAGGAATTTGGCTTGCAGAAACTGCTGTTGATGATGATACCTTAAGAGTACTTGAAGAAAACGGCATTAAATTCACAGTGCTATCTCCATACCAGGCATTAAAAATCAAAAAATCAACAGATAAAGAATGGACTGATGTGAGCTGGGGAAACATTGATCCTGCCCGCTCTTACAGATACAATATCAAATCTGCACCCGGGAAATATATTGATTTATTCTTCTATGATGGTGCTATTTCACGCTCTGTTGCATTTGATGAACTTTTAAAAGACGGTAATAAATTCATAAGACGTCTTAAAGAGGGTGTATCAGACTGTAGAGACTTCCCGCAGTTAATTAATATAGCAACCGACGGAGAAAGTTACGGACATCACACAAAATTCGGCGACATGGCTCTTGCATATGTTTTAAAAATAAGAGCTGAAGACGAAGGATTTAAAATTACAAATTATGCAGAATATCTTGATAAATACAGAAGCGATTATGAAGTAGACATTAAACAGGCATCTTCATGGAGTTGTTTCCATGGTGTTGGCAGATGGAATGAAGACTGCGGCTGTTCAACAGGCGGACACCCTGGCTGGAATCAAAAATGGAGAAGACCTTTACGTGAAGCACTTGATTATCTGAGAGATGAATTAATTAAAGTCTATGAAAAAGAGGGAGCTAAATACTTTGCAAAAGATGTCTGGGAAGTAAGAAATAACTACATTGACGTAATATTATCACGCTCTGAATCAAATATCAAAAAATTCCAAAGTAAATACTTCCTGCCCGATTTAAATGATGAAGATAAAGTTAAGGGTATGAAGCTTCTTGAAATCCAGCGTCAGGCACTATTAATGTATACAAGCTGCGGCTGGTTCTTCTCTGAAATTTCAGGTATTGAAACCGTACAAATAATGAAGTACGCTGCACGTGCAATGCAATTGGCCGCTTATTTCAGCAAAATAAATTATGAAAAGACATTCCTTGAAATTTTAGAAAATGCTAAAAGCAATATTCAAGAATACGGAACAGGTAAAGATATATATAAAAGGTTTGTTAAACCTTCAGTTGTAACACCTAAGCAAACCGCCAGTTTGTGGGCTATTTCGTCTCTTTATCAAGACTTTGAAGATGAAGAAAATGTCTATTGCTATAAAATAAAAAGATACGACTACCAGAAAGTTCAAAAAGGCAATTCAACTTTCGTTGTCGGTCATATTGAAATAAAATCAAGAATTACACTGGAAAGTGTAAATGAAGTATTTGCACTTGTACAGTTTTCAGGCGGGGATTTTCATTGTGCAATTAAAGAATTTTCTGATGAAAATGATTATCTGCAAATGAAAACAAATTTAATAAAAACATTTATGCTAAACCCGCTGACAGAAATTATAAGAGCACTGGACGAAAACTTCGGCAAAGAATACTTTACACTGAAAGATATCTTTATTGAAGAAAGACGTAAAATTTTGCAAATTATGCTTAAGGGTAAACTTGAAAAATTTGCTCAAACATATAAAGACATGTATAACGAAGGCAAAGGTTCAATTTATCACATGCAAAATTTAGGTCTGACAATTCCTGATGAGTTTAAGATTTCAGCGTCTTATACATTAAGCCACAAATTCAATGATTTAGTGGCTCATTCCGGAGGTTTTGTTGATCCTACAGTACTACAGCAGGCATTTGATATAAATTATGAAGCGCGTAAAATGAATATTACTTTAGACAGAACACCATCTAACAGTATATTCGCAAAAAAAATTCTACAAAATATTATAAGACTTGCGCAAAGCTTTGAAAGCCAGCAAGCGGAAGTCTTATTAGAAATATTTGATAATATTGAAAAGCTAGAACTGGAAATTGACATTTCAGAAGCTCAAAATATATATTTCAATAGGATTTATCATAAAATAGGCGACATAATCGAGAATTATTTACAAACAGGACGTTCAAAAGATAAAGAGTTTATAAATATGCTTCTTGATATTGGAACGAAACTGAATATAAATACCGAGTTTTACAGAAATAAACTTGCCAACACGGTAAAAGCTTAATTTACCAGTTTTCTGACCCGTGCTTTTTATGTATATCAATAGTATTAAGCATTTTCTTTTCGACTGCTGATATTTTAAGCTGAATATCCGGTGAAAAAGCTTTTTTCTTCAAAAGTTGGAGCTCAAGCAATTCTTCTTTTACTTTGCGAATTTTTTGTTTGGTTTCTTCTCTCTTCATAAACAGCCAGCCCTCATAGCCACAGCCTGGCGGGACTATTGCCCATGGAGATGCCGGAAAATGTTTACACAACAAGAGACGATTATTGTACCTTTGACATAAATTATCATCACCAAGATATTTGCATTTATAAAATGTCATATCTTCTTCATAATAATTTCCATCTTCTTTTAAGTTTTTTATAACATTGTCTACGGTTTCAGCAGAAACATTTCTTGCTGCATCAATTGATGGATAAGGTTCAAAAACACTCAAAAAATCAATAGCACCTTTATCACCAGCCGCAGCCATTTCTTTTAATTTTTTGTATGGAGTAGTTGTAGTTGCGACCCTGCAGCACAGACCGCACATCCTGCATAAATTTTCCGGTCGTTTAGATAAATAATTTTTTTCATAATTATCCATAATGACATTATATTCATATTTTCCATTATGAGAAAAATCTGTAATATTTCTTAAAATATTCGTAAAAAAAGCAATATTTAAAAACTTTTATACTTTATTAAAATAAGTAGTGAAAAGGTAGTATTATGCAAAATACGGTAGGACAACAATATAAGACACCGCAGACAGCTCAAGCAGTTATCCAGCAGCCGTCGGCAACTACACAGCCTGTAACTTATCCCCAAAATGTTCAGGTGCCGAATTATTCAGGTGTCAATATACAAATATTCAATCCGTCGGTAGGAGTTCCGGGAGGAGCACCCGTATATAATGTAAATGCACCTCAATATCAAACACCTGGCTGTTACCCACAACAGTATTATACAAATCAATGGGGAACAAATCCAAACAGCAACTCTAATACAACAAATTCCAACAGCAATACAAGCGTAAATACAAAGACTGAAAACAAAACTGAAGAAAAGAAAAAAACAGAAAAACGAAATATAGTTCAGTTGACAGACGAATACATAAAAAACCTTGAAAATTATCTAAACAGTCAGGATAAAGAAATCCGCTTGATGGGTGCAAAAGAAGTAGCAGCAAGACTTCAAGAAGATGAATCAAGAAAAGATGATAAAGCCTTAACAGCTTTAATTAACAAAATGCTTCAAGATCCATATCAACCTGTCAGATTTATTGCACTGGGCATGCTTGATACAAGAGCTGTAACAGGTGATGACTTCACCGTAAAAGTTCTTCAACAAATGCAGCAATCCACATCAGGCTACGGACAAGATGCACTTCAGGCAAGCCAAATCTTGCTGAAGATGTCAGGACAAACAGTTCAGAAAGAATTTGAAGTAAAAGACACTCCGAAAAAGGAAGATAAAAAATAATGAAAATAATTAGTGCGATAAAATCCAATTATGGTAAATATCTTGCAAGAGGTGCAGGTGCAGCAGCGCTATATCTTGTTGCAAGAGACGCACACGCTTTTGGGAAAATCCAATCTGAAATAGAGATGAAAAGTAAAAATGCAAAAGCAGCACAATATTATTTAAATAATACACTTACACTGGACAAACCAAGTGTAACAAAGACAAAACTGCAAAATGCCGTTTATAGATATGAATTAAATGACAACTTACGCGGTTTTATTAACTCAAGCATAGGTTATTTCAAAGGGCTTGGTTCAATGCTTGTGAATGATGTTATACCTTTAGGACTTGGTTTGACCGCTTTATTTGCAAAGAAAAAGGCTTTACCATTGGCAAAAGCTTCTGCATGGGGACTTGCAGGTCTTGGAGTTTATTCATTCCTTAAAGACGGACTCGGCATAGGAAAAGCCCACGACCTTACTAATGCAGTAGGTCGGGACGTCGTTCTCTAGTCCTTTTAAGTCTTTCAGAGTATCTGTATTCATTTATTTCTTTATGGTTACCGTTCAACAATACTTCAGGAACTTTTAAACCTCTATATTCACGCGGTTTGGTATATTGAGGATACTCAAGCAAACCGTCTGCAAAGCTATCATCTTGGGCTGATTCTATTTTACCCAGAGTGCCTTCAAGCTTGCGGCTTACGGCATCAATAACACAAAGTGCAGGAAGTTCTCCGCCCGTTAAGACAAAATCGCCGAGAGAAATTTCTCTGGGGTTTATTATGTCTCTTATTCTCTCGTCAAACCCTTCATAATGTCCGCAAAGCATAATAATCTGGTCATATTGAGCCAAATCATTTACAAGATTTTCTTTTAAAGGTTCACCCTGAGGGGAAAGCATTATTGTAACTGAATTTTCTAATTGTTGAACGCTTTCATATGCATCAACATAAGGCTGAGGCATCAAAACCATTCCTGCTCCACCGCCATATGGTGTATCATCAACCTTTTTATGTTTGTCCAGAGTAAAATCACGGGGATTAACAGTATTAAGTTCGACAACACCAGCGTCTACAGCACGTTTTAAAATACTAAAATTACAATAATTTTCAACCATTTCCGGAAAAAGTGTAAGTACATCAAATCTCATTCCAACAACCCCTCCAGATTGTTTATTGTAACTTTTTTTTCTTTAAGACTTACATTTGTAACAATTGCTTTTACAAATGGTACTAATGAAACGCGTTTAGAATTTGTTTTAACAGAAAGCAAGTCCGTTGCCCCGTTATTTGAAACACCAATTATGAATCCCAGTTTTTTATTATTTCCATCAACAACATCGAGCCCGACAAGTTCATCAATCAAAAACTCATCTTCCTCAAGATTTTCACGTATTGTGTCCTCAGACACAAACAAAAGCCCGCCTTTCAACGGTAAAAGTTCATTAATTGAATTTATACCCTCAAATTTAACAATTGCGAAAGTTTTATTAATCCGTGAACGTACGATTTTTAACGGTCTGTAATCATTGTCTGCTTTTATAAAAACTTTATCTAATGAAAGAAAAAAGTCCTGCTGGTTTTTAGAAAAACCAACTTTAGCCTCACCTTGAATTCCATGAAAGTTTAAAATCTTACCTACGGAAACAAATTTATTCATTACTCTGCTGTTTCTTCTTTTTTAGGCTTTCTGCCGCGTTTAGGTTTTTCAACCTCAACAGCTTCTTCTGTTTTAGTTTTTTTAAATTCTTCCGGCGCATCATCACGATCCTGATTCCAACGTTCAAGACCCATTTGTGAACGAATTAAACCAATTCCGACGTGGACACGCCATTCATCCATTTTTAACTGCGCCGCAATAATTTTATGGCAACCTATAGGCGGAAGCGGCAATAAAGGTTCATATAAATTCTTTATTGCAAAAAGCTGATCCGGTGAGATTGCCAATTTACGTTTAGGGAAAGGCAATTTTGGAAGCATCATTTTTTGTCTTACAAGATTTATGCCAAAGAAAACTTTTCTTGGCTCCAAACCGATTTTTTCACCAATAACTTCGTGTGCATCAGGATTTGGAAGCGGTAACATAGGCTTGTAAAGCAATTCAATTTGTTCCAACTGCTCCTTGCTTACCAGTAATTGTTTTGGACCTCTTGCTTTATTCATAGGACGGCGGTTATTATTGAATCCTGGTCTTTGATTTCTGTTAAACCCGCCTTGACGGTTGAAACCGCCTTGTTGAGGACGCTGGTTATTATAGTTATTACGGTTATAATTTCCCTGTTGAGGTCTATTATAATTATTTCTATTATTACGATTATAATTATTGTTACGGTTATCTCTGTTGTAATTTCCCTGCTGAGGTCTGTTATTTCTATTATAATTATTGCCTGGTCTCTGAGGTCTTATATCTCTTCCTTCGCCGGCACTATAACTGCTATAAAATTTTGGCTGATCTTCTGTACTATAGCTTGGTAACGGCTTATTTTCGATATCCTTTGGCTCTGCAGGACTATCAGAAGATAATGATGATGAAACTATCATCTTCTTATCAGGATACAAACAATCAGGACAGATAACTCTCTTGGGGTTTTTTGTCTCAAATTCACGACCGCACTTAATGCACTTGTTCACATACATAATTTAAAAGCCTCTTAATTGAATAATGTCAAAAATCAAATAAATTAAAATACTACTCCTCGAATAAAATCGATTTCAAAAAATATTTACAAATTTGCATATTCATTTTAACACAAAAAATAAATCTTGGCAAGAGCAAATTAATAAAGTCTGTGTTATTTTTCAATAAAAAAAGTTACAGGGCCGTCATTAATAAGTTCAACATCCATCATTGCACGAAATTTACCTGTTTCAGTTTTCAGATTATGTTCTTTTATTTTATTAATAAAATATTCATATAAGTCAACTGCTTTATCTAACGGAGCAGATTTATCAAAACTCGGACGGGTTCCTTTTTTACAGTCACCGCAAAGAGTGAATTGTGAAACAATAAGAATTTCGCCATTGACATCTTTCAAAGACAAATTCATTTTGTTATTTTCATCTTCAAAAATTCTGAGATTAACAATTTTATCAGCCAGTTTTTCAGCGTTAATTTTTTCGTCTTCTTTTACAACTCCGACAAACACTAATACCCCTGCACCTATTTGTGAGTAAGGCTGACCGTCAATTGTAACTGATGCACATTTAACTCTTTGAATTAAAGCTTTCATATCAGAATTATATCATAATAATTAAAATTTTTTCTATTGACAGAAACAACAATATCATGTTTAATAGAAAAAGGAGGATCAAATATGTTGAAAAAGATTTGTATAAAAGCGGTTCAGACAGTCACCCCCCCCCGAGTTACACACCCTGTCTAGGTTTCAAAGGCTTTACGCTTGCTGAGGTTTTAATCACACTAGCCATTATTGGCGTTGTTGCTGCTTTGACTATTCCTACTCTGGTGGCTAACTACCAGAACAAAAGCTGGAACACTGCTGCTACTGTCTTTGAAAGAAAACTTGAAGAAGCTCTTAAAACTATGAACACGCAGCAAACTCTTGCAGGGTATAAAAACACTGAAGACTTTGTTAACGAATTAAGCAAACATTTTAAGATTACAAAAATTTGTAAGAATGATGCCCTTACTGATTGTTTTGAAGATAAAGTTTACTGGGGTACTGATAACGAAGAAATAGAGATAGCTAATATTAAAAATGCAAGTAAATTTGGCCAAAAAGATTGGGATACGGAAACTATAGGATTACAATTTGCAAACGGTACAACAGGTATAGTTGCTTATAATCCTGAGTGCAGACAAGATCCTTATTCAAACCAAATAACAGGAACAAGCTGTTTAGCTTTATTATATGACACATCAGGATTAAAAAATCCTAACACTCAAAACAAAGATTTGCGTTCAATCAACGTAGCAAGTCTTGGCGGAAGTAACTGTGCAATAGAACTAAGTGATGGAACATGTTTTACAGCACCGTTTAAACCTGATGCATTAACAAAAGCAGAATGTATAGCTAACAAAGACAAATGGGGTATAGAGAATTGCAGAGACGGAAATGACGATTACTGGGGCGGAGCGGTGAAACGATGCAAAGGCGTAAAAAACATGCCAACACTAGCACAATTAACACAACTTGCAAACGAACTATATGACAAACCTATATCCGGTTCATCAAGTGCATCAGAATATGCAAATTGGGACAAAGAGAAAGTAGAATCCATGGGTTTTGATACTTCTTCTGGCTACTTTGTCATCTGGTCTGGTGAGGAGTACGACGATAGATACGCCTACGGCCGAAACTTCGCCTCTGCCGGCACGTACCACAACTACGGCTTCAGCCGTAGGCACAGCGACACACAGGCGGTTTGCTTAGCAGACTAACATTTGTCATTGCGAGGGAGCAAAGCGACCGTCGCAATGACATTTAGGGCTGACGGTAATTGTTTCCGAGACCATAGCGGAGCTGGAGGCGAGAGCGTCGACGAGGAAATAATTACCGTCAGAACTTACCTCGAAACTTTTGTCGTGCCTTTGGCTCTTAATTTACTTTACCTTTCAACTGTCCGCATGCAGCATCAATATCAGCCCCACGTTCAAGTCTTACAGTCACTTTTTTCCCTGAATGTTCCAGCAGACACTTAAATTTCATTATAGAATTATTAGACGGACGCTTGTAATCGTTATCGGCCGTCGGATTATAAGGTATTAAGTTTACATTGCATTTTATATCGCGTAAATACTCTGCAAGCTGTTTTGCGCTTTCCGTTGTGTCATTTAAGTCTTTTATCAGCAGATATTCTATTGTAATTCTTCTTCCTGTTTTTTCAACATAATTCTTTAATGCAATTTTCAAATCACTCATATTATATTTTTCTTCGATTTGCATTAACTGCTTGCGAATTTCATGGTTTGGAGCGTGCAAAGACAAAGCAAGCGTAGACTGCATATCAAGGTTTGCAAGCTCGTTAATCCCGGGAATTATGCCGCTTGTTGAAACAGTAAGACGTCTTTGACCGATTTGAAAACTTTCATTAAAAATTTCCATTGCTTTCAGCACATTTTCAAGATTTAACAGCGGTTCACCCTGTCCCATAAATACGACATTTGTAACCTTTAAACCTGTATCGCGCTGGATTGTCAAAACCTGTTCAATAATTTCCTTATAGTTAAGATTTCTTATAAAGCCCCGTTTTCCTGTCGCGCAGAATGAACAATTAACCGCACAGCCAACTTGAGAACTTACACACGCCGTTAAATTCGCACGGTTATCGAAACGCATAAGAACTGTTTCTACACACTCTCCGTCAGGATATTCCAGCAAATATTTTATTGTACCATCGGAACTTACCTGTTTAACCTTAATTTTCACATCAGTTACTTTTGCAACTTTTTTCAATTCTTCACGAAAATCTTTTGATAAATCTGTCATATCATCAATAGACTTGGCAGATTTTAAATAAATCCAGTTATGAATCTGCCGTGCTCTGAATTTTGATTGATGAAGCGCGTCGGTTATTGTTTCAATTTCATTTTGGTTAAGCCCTGTTAAGATTTGCATTTATGTGTTCCTTGTAATAGTCTATAATTTCCAGCATTGCATGAAGCATAAGAGCAACCGGTTCGACCTCTTCTTTCCATTTTACATAACCACAGGATTTTGGCAAGAGTGCCAGAGGATTATCAGGAAAGTCACGGCAAATTTGAGGTCTGTTCTCATAATCCATACATCGGTTACAATCGTTTAATTTCGGGCAATGATAGAAGTAAACTTCATCTTCCTTATTATCATCAAGCATTTTAATATATTCAGGATAAATTGCACGCGCTTCTTCTTTAGAATTATACGGCACAAACACACTAAGAAACTGGGCGGCAAACCTGTCGTTTTTTTTGGATTTTACTTTTAACTGTTCCGGCGAAAACTCGCTGCATGCAAGCTTGCAGCAGGTTCCGCAGCCAATACAGGAAAATTCATTTTTATATGCTAAAATTTCAGACCATTTCCTGTAAATTTCCTTGCAAATATCTTCATCAAACATTTTTAAAACAGACTTTTGCCATATTTCACCGCGAGACCCCGCTGGATATTTGTCAAAAATATCAACAACGCCTTGCGGTTTTATTTCATCAATTCTTTTTTGAATTTCGGTTGCAGAAGTTTTAAATATTTCACGATACTTTTGCCTTAAACTTGTTACCGATTGCGTTAAATCTTCCATAACAACAGTTTAACACAAAACATTTATGAATATAAATTTTTATAAGCCTGACGCAATTTATATGAAATCATATTATCTTTATCTTCTTTTAATTCCCTGTATGCAACAGCATAATTCATAGGAGTTATTTTACCGTTTAATATAAAACCGGTAAATTTATTGTTTTCATCATGTTCGCCTTTCATATCAAGAGCATAGATGAAAGCAGCAAAGTCTTTATTGTCAATCAAATTATCACCGGCATCTTCTCCGTGATTTGCAAGTTTTTTGAACTGGGTTTCAATTTTTTTGTTATATTCAGCAAGTTCTGTTTTATCGTTTGGAATTGCAGTTTTGTCAACATTTGTCTGCTGAAGAAATTTTTTGTACTCTTCAAGATTAAATTTATATGTTTTATTGCCTGTTTTTGCAGCCATATAAATAATGCAGGAATCCGCAAGGTCTTTAATTTCCATTTTATAATCATTATCAATTTTACTGATGTCTTCGGGAGTTTTGTTTTCTTTATCCGCAAGTTTTCTCCAGCTTGGAGAAACAATTTCAAAATCACCTAATCGCGAAAACGGAATTCCGTCACGCACAACCATTTTATTGATGATTTCAAAAAAAGCTTCACCTAATTCATAGTTTGCGTATGCAGATAAATTTTCGCTCATATAAACTCCTTATGCTATATCCCAGCGGCCGCAAGTACCGCCCCAGCGCGCAATAATATTGCCTTTGATATCTTTAATTTTTTCAACATGCTGAACTTCATCAACTCCTTCTACAATTGTAATAACTTCACAATTATTAGAACAGCCGTTGCATTCGCAAGTAATTGATGAAAAGTGCATATCACCAACTTCCCAGCCTTTAAACTTTGTTGCCGTTTCAGTATACTGATGATTTTCCATTGCTAAAAGCGCTGCACCTATAGCGCCCATGGTCTGATGGTTTTCAGGAACAACAACTTTATGCCCCAGAGCTTCTTCAAAAGCTTTTACCATGCCTGAATTTGTAGCAACACCGCCCTGAAAAGAGAATACCGGCAATAACTCTTTACCCAAAGCCAAATTTGAAAGATAGTTTCTCACAAGTGCCTGGCATAAGCCATATAAGAGGTCTTCAACAGGATAACCCAGTTGTTGTTTGTGAATAAGGTCGCTTTCTGCAAAAACACCGCAGCGTCCTGCAATACGTGCAGGGTTTTCTGATTTTAAAGCAGTTTCGCCAAATTTTTCAATCGGAACATTAAGTCTGTTTGCCTGCTGATCCAAAAAACTTCCTGTACCGGCAGCACAGACAGTGTTCATGGCAAAGTCTGTAACAATACCGTCGCGAAGTAAAATAATCTTGCTATCCTGACCGCCGATTTCAAGAATTGTCTGCACACCGGGGACATTAGTACTTGCCGCAACAGCGTGTGCGGTAATCTCATTTTTTATAATGTCGGCTCCCACAAGAGCTCCTGCAAGGTTTCTTCCGGAACCCGTTGTACCTACACCCATAACATTATAATCTGTTAACTTTTTAGCATAAAGTTCTTTCAAACCTTTTTGAACAGCCATAACAGGTTTACCAGCTGTTCTAAGCATGAAACTATCAACGTATTTACCTTTTTCATCAACAAGCGCAAGCTTTGTTGTTACTGATCCTACATCTATCCCTAAATATACTGTTAAACTCATGTATTACTTCCTTTTTCAAAAGAAATTATAACACAAAAAAAGAAACCGCACCGAAGTGTGGTTCTTAAATCTGTTAAATACTTACCAGAGCAACTATAAAAACATCAGCCTCTTAAATCAAGTCTTTGCAGTTCACCGTGTAAATCTACAAACCCGTCATCAGAACTGTTTTTTGAAAAATATTCACGAAACATATCGTCAATATTTTCCTTTCTTGGAAACATTGATTCAAAACCGAAATGTTTTGATTTTACATCAGGTCTGGTAGCATGTCCTACAGTAAAATCGCCCATAGCAAACCCCGCAGCTTGTACCCCATATTTATTATTCCCGAAAATTTCAATCCTGTATCCGACTGTTTATTTTTATTAAAAATAAAGACCGCTTCTCATTTTTTGAAGAAGCGGTCTTTTTATTTTAAGCATTTAAGACTATTGTTTTGTAGGTATTCTCATTCCGTAGAAAGAACGAATTACAAATATCAATGCTATAACAAGCAATATCCAGCCTGCAATTGGTGCAATAGATTTGAAAGATTCACTAATCGCGATTTCCATTGCAAGCAAGCCAAATAATGTTGTGAATTTAATAATAGGATTCATTGCAACTGATGAAGTGTCTTTGAACGGATCACCGACGGTATCACCAACAACTGTTGCTTCGTGAAGCGGTGTACCCTTTTCTTTCATATCAACTTCAACAATTTTCTTTGCATTATCCCAGCATCCGCCTGCGTTTGCCATAAATACAGCCTGGAACAGACCAAATACAGCAATTGCAATCAAGTAGCTTACAAAGAATGCTACAGGATGCGAATTGTCACCGGCAGGTGCTGATAAACATGCAAGCGCCAGTGCAAATGCAAACAATGCAATGAAAATATTTACCATACCTTTTTGAGCATACTGTGTACAAATTTTTACAACCTCTTTTGAGTTTGCAACATTTGCAGACTTGCAGTTTGCATCATCAAGTTTGATATTGTCTTTAATATATTCTGTTGCACGGTAGGCACCTGTTGTAACAGCCTGCATAGAAGCGCCGCTGAACCAGTAGATTACCGCACCGCCTGTCAAAAGACCAAGCAATGTGTAAGGATTCAACATATTCAAAATCATTTCCGGCTGAATTCCCAAAGTGTTTTGGATAACCAAAATTAATGAGAAAATCATTGTTGTTGCACCAACAACAGCAGTACCAATCAAAACAGGTTTTGAAGTTGCTTTGAAAGTGTTGCCTGCGCCGTCATTTTCTTCTAAATATTGTTTTGCATTTTCAAAATCAGGTCTGAAACCATATTCTTTTTCGATTTCATCTGATACATTTTCACGTTCTTCAATCAATGATAATTCATAAACTGACTGTGCGTTATCAGTTACTGGACCGTAGCTGTCAACAGCGATAGTAACAGGCCCCATACCAAGGAAACCGAATGCAACAAGACCGAATGCAAATACTGAGGAATAAACCATAATATCTGCCGGTATATATGTACTTGCGAAATATGCAAGCCCCATAAGTAATACAATTACCATACCAATCCAGAAAGCTGAGAAGTTACCTGAAACAATACCTGAAAGGATTGTTAAAGAAGCTCCGCCTTCTTTTGAAGCCGTAACAACTTCTTCGGTGTGTTTAGCTTTAGGAGAAGTAAATATTTTTGTAAATTCAGGGATTAATGCAGCACCTAAAGTTCCACAAGAAATAATACCTGAAAGAACAAGCCATAAGTTTCCGCCTAAAGGAGCTAATAACCAGTGGCTTACGCCAAAAGTCATAGCAATTGATAATATCGAAGTCAGCCAAACAAGGTTTGTTAAAGGCTGTTCAAAGTCAAATTTAGAAGTTTTTGCAGCGTAAATTCTGTCCGCAATACCGTTAATCCAGTATGCAACAACAGAAGTTACAATCATCAAAAATCTCATTGTGAAAATCCAGGTTAACAATTGAACCTGATATTCAGGCATAACGCCCAAAAGAATGAATGAAACAAGCGCAACACCTGTTACCCCGTAAGTTTCAAAACCATCCGCGGTAGGCCCGATTGAATCGCCTGCATTGTCGCCTGTACAGTCTGCAATAACACCCGGGTTTCTCGGGTCATCTTCTTTTATGCCGAATTGAATTTTCATCAAATCAGAACCGATATCAGCGATTTTTGTAAAAATACCGCCTGCTACACGAAGTGCAGAAGCACCAAGAGATTCACCTATAGCAAAACCGATAAAACATGCTCCTGCAAGGTGTCCCGGTACAAATAATAAAATTGTTAACATTAAAATTAACTCAACCGATACCAGCAATACACCTATACTCATACCTGCTTTTAAAGGAATGTTCAAAATGTTTAGCGGATTTCCTTTAAGAGACGCAAATGCAGTCCTTGCGTTTGCAAGAGTGTTCATTCTGATACCAAACCACGCAACACCGTAAGAGCCCAAAATACCTATTACAGACCAGGCTAAAATAGTTAATACACCTGAAAGCCCCATGTGCTGCAAGTATCCGAAATAAAACGCGATACATAGACCGATTAACACTTCTAATACAAGTAAAAACTTACCTTGTTGTATCAAGTAAGTTTTACAAGTTTCAAAAATAGTGTTGCCGATTTCTGCCATAGCAGTGTGTACTTGCAATTTTTTAATTCTCAAGAATTCGATAAAGCCGAAAATACAGCCGATTAATGAAATCACCATACCAATTAACAGTAAGTTAAAACTGTCCGGTGAAATCTGCTGAATATTCGGAACTACCAAATCAGCTTCTCCTGCAAGTGTCGGAGTAATGCCAAATAACAAAGCTGTTAACATTGCAGCTAACGCTTTTGGCGAAGTAAACTTTTTAATCATAATATCCTCCACTAAAAGTAACGATTACAGCCTTAATTATAATCTAAATATTAAATTTTACAAGTTTGTTACAAAAATAAAAAGCGGGATAAATACCCGCTTTTAATAAATACAAATTGCGCTAGCCTCAGATGTTCTGGGCAATCCCCCAAAACCAAATCCGCCGCTTGTACCATAATTAAATACTTGTACTCCACCGGCACGCCTTTCTCTTGCAAGCTCAGAATCTATTTCTTTGTTAGCCCACAAACTTAAAACAAACATTTCTCCATCGCCCGCGGACAGGATACTCGTCGTCCATCCTAATTTTGATGCCTTGTCCAAGTTAAACCTTAAGTTATTATCCTCTATTATTTCATTTTCTGTTACAGGTATATCTCTTTCAAAAATATAACTAAGTATCTTTGACAAATCATTATATGAAGGCATATTACCCACACTGCCGCACGCTTTTACTGCACCTGACCAGTTATCAGGAGAACTTGTTCCTGATACGCAATTTGTTATGCCAAGCTCACTCTTTTCCTGTTCACACTCGGCTGTTGTTAACGGTGAATATTTCATTGGTGAACTTACACACGTACTGCCCATCTTAAATGCACATTTATTTATTATTGAATTTATACCGCGAATATCTTTTCCTGTTGTGTTCGGACTCTTATAGCCTGATGTGTCATAAACCATAGCTATACAGCTCGTACCTGTTATCTGATTACTATATGGATCCTGACGGCATTCAGGATTATATGCCATTATGCCTGTTGTACCGTTTGCAAACTGTACTCCGATTGTCTCTGTATCCCAATCCGGCTGTCCCAAATCCCCTGCTGTTTTTATTTCGGATAAGTTTAGTTCTTCCTGTTCCGAAGTTGTATCTATATTAAATATTTCCCATGTTGCTTTTTCTGCAAAACAATTTGATAATTCATCACTGTCACAAATTTTTGTTATCTTTATATGTTTACTTAATTCTTCTACAAAATCCTTTGTTCTTGTATAGCCCGCTAATGTCTGCTGAGTGTTCATTACACGAGCTGCTTCTTCAAGTTTTCGCTCAAATACTTTTGCTGATGTATCCCAAGCCAGCGTCTGATAATTCTGTACCAGTGTCGGTATCGTTAACGCTGCAACCACTCCGATTATTGCTAAGGTTATTAATACCTCTGCCAATGTAAATCCTTTACGTCTAAGGGAAATTGTTTTCGAGACAATAGCGGAACAGGAGGTGAGAGCGTCGTCGAGGGAATAATTTCCCTTAACTGTACCTCCAAAACCCTTATCCAATCTACTTAAAGGAGACGCCCCCCCCCGAGATTCCGACTACATAATTTCTGCATACTTCCTCCTTTGTTTTTCCAGACAATTATAACACTTTTTGTAACATTTGACAACAATTAATAAAATTTGGTATCTTGTTTCTAAAGGAGAAATTTCAATGGTCAGAATTATTTTAATTTTAGCAATAGCATATGGAGCCTGGTGGTGTTATAACAATCTGGATTTTAATGCAGCTTTTAATAATGCCGCAAACAAAATTCAGAGTGAGAAAACAATTCAAGCTGTTACAAAAAGCCGTCAGCAAAATGCTGATGCGGTTAATGACGCATTAGGCAACTAATATAGATATACATCTTCCAGTAATTTTATTTCAAATTCACTGCCGGCAGGAATTGATATTCTGCCGCCTTTACTAAACAAACCAAACAATGGCGAACCTACAAAATTAACAGCATAAACAGCAACTCCGGCAACTACAGTAAACGGGGTTAATATTACCGTAAATGTCCCGTTAGCAAGTTTTGAAGTAGCTCTCATCATTTTTTTGTAAAATTTTGTACCTGGTTTAAGAGAATTTTTTGTGCCCTTCCAGTATTGTCTTTTACCCTTTATATTATTCAGAAATATTTTTTTATGATTTGCCTTTGTAATTTTGGCATTAATACCGACTGTAGAACCTCTAAAAACCATACTGTCAATCGAAAGAACAATTAATCCGCCATTTCCTGTGAGCTGAGGCATATGAGAGTTCGCGACTTCACCTTTAAAAACTGTCCCCTGAGGGATTGTAACATATCGCTGCGTAACGGCTTTTTGTGAAACAAAAGACAGCCTTGTTCCGACTCTTGTTGAATCGGAGACCGCCTGATAAGATTTAACCTTAAATTTTGTACCTTTTTTAATCCTTATTGCAGTTGATTTATCAACTTTCTTAATAACAGGTTTATTATCTGCCGGCTCTAACGGCGGCAAATTGCCTATCGGTTTTGCCTCGGGAATCTCAATAGGTTCCAATGGAGGCTTTGAAGTCGTATTTTCAACAGGTTTCACATTAGGAAGCGGAGGCAAAGACTCCAGTTCCAACTTAGATGGATTGTAATTCTTTCTAATTTCTTCATCTACAGACAAATCTAACTCTAAGGCTAAAACAGGTATTAGAGTTAAATTTAAAGAAATTAATGATACTAAAAGTTTATTTAAGTAATTCATTTATAGCTTTTGCAGCTTTTTTGCCTGCCCCCATAGCATTGATTGCATTTGATTCACCTACAGGAGCCACATCTCCGCCTGCATATACAGCTGGAATATTTGTTGCTCTGCAATCATCAACTGTAATATATCCGCGTTTATCCGTTAAAATCTCAATTCCCTCAGCTTCTGCCGATTTTTGTATAATAGGATTAGGGCCTGTGCCTAATGCAACAATAACCGTATCAACATCTACATCAACAAATTTGCCGGTTCCTACAGGTCTTCGTCTTCCGCTTGCATCAGGTTCGCCGAGCTCCATTATTTCAAATTTCATACCGTTTACATAACCGTCTTTATCATAAATTTCAACAGGAGCGTGTAAGAATTTGAAAATAACGCCCTCTTCCTTTGCGTGACGGATTTCTTCCAATCTGGCAGGAAGTTCGGCTTCTGTTCTTCTATATAGAATGGAAACTTCTTCAAACCCAACACGAACTGCAGTTCTTGCAGCATCCATAGCAACATTTCCGCCACCTATTACGGCAACTTTTTTACCGACTTTTAACGGGGTAGGACTGTCTTCACGGCCTGCCTGCATTAAGTTTACACGTGTAAGAAATTCATTCGCAGAGAAAACACCATTTAAGTTTTCACCCGGAATGTGCATCATCTTAGGCAGTCCTGCGCCGGAACATATAAATATTGCATCAAATCCGTCTTCTTTAAGTTGTTTTAATGTAATAGACTTACCAACAATAACATTTGTCTTAAATTCAACACCCATATCTTTAAGGTTAGAAATTTCACTGTCCAAAACAACACGCGGGAGTCTAAACGGAGGAATACCGTATCTTAAAACACCGCCTAATTTATGAAGGGCTTCAAAAACAACAACTTCATGACCTGCTTTTCTCAAATCAGCAGCAGCTGTAATCCCTGCACACCCTGAACCTACAACGGCAACTTTCTTTCCTGACGGTTTAATTTCAGGCGTATCGGCTTTAGTGTTATCACCAACATACCTTTCTAATGCTCCTATAGCTACAGGTTCTCCCTTTATGCCGAGAATGCAATTCCCCTCACATTGTCTTTCCTGAGGACATACACGTCCGCATACTGACGGTAGCATATTGGTTTCACGTATAATTTCACCCGCTTTATCAAGATTACCCTCTTTTATTGCTTGTATAAATTGAGGTATTTGAATATTTACAGGACATCCCTGAACGCATCTGGGATTCTTGCAGTTCAAACATCTTGAAACTTCAAGTTTAACCTGCTCTTCTGTTAAATTGCTTTCTACCGGTTCGAAGTTTGAACGTCTTTGTATCTTATCCTGCTCCGCAACTCTTTGTCTTTCTGCAGCCATTTTTGTCTCCCCTTACATAAATTATTGTACTGTAAAAAATAACAATTGCAAATAATTTTTGCTTGTTTTTAAATAATATTATGGATATTGTATCAAAAACTTTAAAATCTCTGGAATTCGATAAAGTTCTTGAAAATCTTGCAAAATATGCAAAGACAAAACAAAGTAAAGAGCTTTGTTTGAATGCAAAGATTTTTGAAACGCCTGATGAAATTAAAAAACAGCTGGAATATACTAAAGAAGCAAAAAAAATTCTTGATATGGCTGTTGATATTCCTGTTGATTTTGTTGCTGATATAGAAAAAACAGAAAAAAATGCTCTTGTCAGCTATCTTAGCGAAGAGGAACTTAACGATATTGCAAAAACATTAAGAACTTCACGTTTAGTTAAGAAATTTTTGACAGAGAATACAATATCAGATACGGTTCTTTTTAATTTATCAAGAAATCTTCTTGTAGATAAAGACCTTGAGGACAAAATTTTTTCAACCTTTGATGATGCCTTAAACATTAAACAAGATGCAACACCTGAACTCAAAGGGCTTTTTGCATCATTAAAAGAAACAGAAAAAAATCTTAAAACAAAAGTAAATGAGTTAATGACTTCAACTGATTTTTCCAAACATTTACAGGAAAACATCTACACAACACGTGACGACAGAATAGTCTTTCAGGTTATGGCATCATCAAAAAGCAAGGTGCCGGGAATTGTTCACGATGTATCAGCAACGAACAAAACTTTTTATATTGAGCCCGCGCAAATTGTTCCTTTGAACAATAAAATCAGGGAAACAAAATCAAAAATTCATGCAGAATTAATAAGGATTCTGGCAGAGTTAACAAGACTTGTTAAAAACAACATTTCCGGTATAAAATTATCAGAAAAACTTCTTGCAGAAATTGATTTTCATTTTACAAAAGCACGCTATGCCGTAAAAATTCAGGCAGTTGAGCCTGATATAAATACATCAAAAGAAGTTATTTTTGAAAACATGCGCCACCCGCTGTTAATCGGAGTTGTCGATGATGTTGTTGCAAACAATTTTGAAATCGGCAAAGATTATAAATCAGTAATAATAACCGGTTCAAACACAGGCGGCAAAACTGTTACACTAAAAACAATCGGTCTGTTTCTGCTTATGACAAAAGCAGGATTATTTCTGCCGTGCACAATGGCAAAGGTTTACCCGTTCAAAGCAATCTTTGCTGATATTGGTGATGCGCAAAGTATTCAGCAAAGCCTGTCCACTTTTTCTGCGCATATGACAAATATTATTGAAATAGTTAACGAAGCTGATGAAGAAAGTTTTGTTCTGTTAGATGAGATTTGTGCAGGAACCGATCCGCAGGAAGGTGCTGTTCTTGCTCAGGTAATACTTGAAAACTTTGCATCAAAAGGAGTTTATTCCACAATAACAACACACTACGGTGAGCTTAAGTCACTTGAATATACAAACCCGTATTTCAAAAATGCTTCTGTAGAATTCGACACAGAAAGTTTAAAACCGACATATAAGCTTCTTTTGGGTATTCCGGGGTTAAGCAACGCTATTGCAATATCATCTAATCTCGGCTTAGAAAAAGATATTGTGGAAAAAGCAAAAAACATTCTGATTTCACAAAAAGACCCTTCAATCCTTGTGGTTGAAAAGCTTCAGGAAACCCAGCAGCAGCTTTCCAAAAACCTTGAAGAAGCGCAGGAGTTAAAAGAAAGTTCACTTAGTGTAAAAAAAGAATACGAAGAAAATCTTTCAAATATAAAAAAAGATAAGAAAAAAACGCTAAAAAATATAAAGGATAAATTTGACCGTGAGCTTATGTCCGTAAAGGCCGAAATCAAAGACATTCTTGATGAACTCCGACAGGAAAAGTCAGAAAAAATTGCACGACGTTCATATGCACGGCTTGCAAAACTTGAACAGGGTTTCCGAGGCAAACTTGAAGAACATGATGAAAAACAGCATTATCTTGAAATTGACTGGGATAAAGTTAAACCTAATGATGTTGTTATGCTCAAAGAACTTCATCAGCCTGTAACTGTTCTTTCAAAACCGGACAAACACAATAATGTTTTTGTGCAAATGGGTAACATAAAAACAAAAATTAAAACAGAAAGGCTTGCAGTTGTTGATGAAAATTACAAGGCGCCGCCTAAAATATACACTCCGAGCAGTTTTGAAAAATTTGAACTAAAACGGCTTAATATTTCTAACACTCTAGATTTAAGAGGATACAGAGTTGAAGATGCTCTTGATAGTTTAGAGTTTTATCTGGATAAAGCAAGCCTTGCAAACCTTTCTCCGGTTCATATCATTCACGGACACGGAACCGGAGCATTAAAGTCTGCTGTAAGGGATTTTCTTTCAACATCCCCATATGTGGCAAAGTTTAGACCCGGCGAAGATGCCGAGGGAGGCGACGGCGTGAGTATCATCGATATTAATTAACATATTTACAATATTTGATTTATATGTTAAAATTTTTAAAGTATAAGGAGAACCGGAATGGATTTAAATACTCTCAGAAAAAACAACGAGCTCATAGATTTATTTTGTAATCTTGCTCAAATTCCATCGCCATCATTAGGTGAAGAAAATGTAATTAACTGGATAGTTAACTACTGTAAAGAACAAAACCTTATATGTAAACTTGACGGATATAAAAACATACATATTAATATACCTGCTACAGATAATACAAAACAACCTATACTTTTATCAGCGCATCTTGACGTAATCGGCGATGATTCTGCTGTCAAAATCTATCTTGATGGTGATTTAATAAAGGCAGAGGGCAGAACATTAGGAGCTGATGATAAAGCCGGGGTAGCAAATGCTCTATACTTTGCCACATTGCTTGCTAAAAAACAGGAGATGAAACACGGCGGATTGGAACTGGTATTTACACGCGATGAAGAATCAGGCATGAGCGGAATTAGAAATGTTGATTTTTCAAAACTCCAATCCAAGTACGTACTTGTTCTGGATAGTGATACATTGGGACAGCTGTTAACAGCCGGCGCAAGTTACACTATAGCTAACATTGAAGTTAATTCATTCAAGGGCGGACACTCAGGAATTGACATCGGAGACAAAAACAGAGAAAATGCTGCAAAACTCATTGCAGATTTAGTTGCAGAATTTCCTCAAGGAGTATTCCATTCCGAAAACGGTCAGGTTATAACGTCCTGCAATATCGGCGGAATTTCTGCCGGCAAGCTTGAAGTTACAAATATTATTAACACACACGGCGAAGCATCTTATTCAATCAGAAGCTCAAGTAAGAAAAAAGAACAAGAGTTAAGAGATTTGATGAAATTTTTAATTGATGATTTCAATAAGGAATATGCAGGAATTGCACAGGCGCAGATTACATTTAAAGAACATATGCCGGCATTTGAAAAATCAGAAGATAACTACATTCCTATTTTGTTTGAAACTGTTGCGAGAAAAGAGGGTATAGACCCTGAAATTTCATCATTTCACGCAGGTGCAGAAACACATATTTATGCAAATGAAACAAATGCTAAAGGTGAAAAGTTTGCACCGTATCTTGTCGGGCTTGCAACAGTATGTAATATGCACTCCGAAAACGAATACGTTGATTACAAAACAATGATTGAAGGTCAAAGACTGCTTCAATCATTATTTGCCGCTTATAACAGTTAATCTATGAGAAAGCTTTGAATGAACGTTCAACATTCTTGTCAATAACACTCTTAACAGATTCATATTCAGTTTGCAGAGCATTGTGTTCTGTATCAAGTTTTTTAA
>CANUDF010000021.1 GCA_947857085.1 Candidatus Gastranaerophilales bacterium
TCTGTTCCTTATTAAGATTTTCTAATATATTTTCCACAAACCCTATTCCCAAAATCTGTTTTTCATGATATAATATATCATAAGCGAAAAAAATATTAATTGCAAAAGGTAGGAAAAATGACAGAAATTATAATGAGTTCAAAAGATGAAGATAAAGAAAAACAAAGTTCAATCGTTGTACCTATAGATGATGATATGGATACTGTTAAAGCGGACTCACCAAACACTGTCGACGAACTGGCTATGGAACTTGCAACAATTCAGCAGTCTGCGAAAAGAATTGCTATTATCGGAAGCCGCAACCTGCCTATAACACATCAACAGATGATTGAAACACTTGCAACAGCTCTTGTTATGCAGGGAAATACAATAATAACATCAGGCGGTTCTTCAGGAACAAATGCAGCGGCGATACGCGGTGCTATGAAAGCTAATCCTGATAAATTAAAAGTTATTTTACCGCAGACAATCGGCCAGCAGCCGTCTGACGTTCAGGATCAGTTAATCGGCGTTCCTAATATTGTTGAACACTCAGACCGCGCTATGATGACTCTTGCCGATGCTTCACGCGTTTGCAACAGAGAAATTATTGACGATTGCAATCAATTAATTTGTTTCTTATCTCATACAAGTAAAACTCTTCATAATGCCGTACAATATGCAGAAGAAGGACATAAAGTTATTACGGTATTCTATCTTGATTAGGCGTATATATGTTTAAAAAATTAACCGGAAAAAATCCGCGTGACTATGAATATGCTGCACGCCATGTTATGGATAATGCAGACGAAAAACTTTTTGCAGAACTTGTGGAAAAAGACAGTTTTTTGTTTGGCTTTGTTAAACAAAATGTTGCGCAAAGACTTGCAAAAGCGGTTAATGAAAACAACTGGAAATCAGTTTTATCGTTCTTAAAATACTATTCGCCGTCCTATGAAGAATTTATTGCATCAACTCTTGCAAAATATGCGGATGAAGATGTCACGGACAAAATGCTTGAATTGCTTGAAAACGGCACTGACGATGAGAAAACTTATGCGGCAAAATTCTTTTCATATATTCAAGACCCGCTTGCAATTGAGTTTTTAAAGGCAAATTCTTATACCGAAAATGAATATCTGAACACAAACTGCGCGGTTACTTTAGCGGCGATGAATGAAGAAAGTTCATACAATGAAGCGCTGGAAAAGCTTAAAACCGGCGACGATTTTGAAAAGCTTTCCGCCGTAAAATTTCTTACCGCTTACGGCAAAAAAGAAGCATTGCCGGAAATAATTAACGCAATGAAAAATTCAGCCATGGCTGAAAATATTGCAGGCGAAATTCCATATATTGAAAGTATCTTCAATATACTTGATGAAAACTTTGAAAACGGCCTGCTTGTGATAAATTACATAATAAACGGCCTCGGCGAAATTCTCGGGTTATCGCAGGTATTTGATTTTGAATTGTTTGAGGTTCTTGAATACATTGAAACCAAATACGAAGACAGCCGCGCGGCAATAGTTTTGTTAAATGCACGCGAAAAATTCGAAACACTTACGGAAAATGATGAATATCTTTTTGATGAAGACAAAAACACTAAAAATGAAATTCAGGATATTAAAAAACTGCTTTCAAATACCGATAAAAATCAGCTGCTTTCAAAAGTAAACGAAGAACTCAGGGAAGACAGCCCTTTTGTGTTTACGGCACTTGATTTTGCATCTGACTTAATGGCAATAAGAGAACTTTTAAAATGCAGCAATCAGACAGTTATCCTGAAAACAGCGGAAGTTTTAAAATCGTTGAATAATCTTGACGATACCGCAAAAACAGTTGCGTTGTTAAAGATTACTGATGAAAATATCAAAACTATTATCAGAGCCTTATAAATAATTTATGGTATAATTCAATTATGAACTTTGAAGAAAAGACACTGGATTTTGAATATGTTTATAACGGGAAAGTACTGGATGTTCGCCGGGATAATGTTGAAATTGCAACAGGGAAAAAATCCGTAAGAGAAGTTGTCGAGCATTCAGGCGGTGTTGTTATTACTGCTCAAAAAACGCCGGATACAATCTTAATGGTAAAACAGTTTAGATATCCTATAAAACAAACTGTGCTGGAACTTCCGGCCGGTAAACTTGAAAAAGGCGAAGAACCATTTCCGGCAGCACAAAGAGAGCTTGAAGAAGAGACCGGTTATAAAGCGAAGATTTGGAAAGATTTGGGTTATATAAATACAACACCGGGATTTTGCAACGAAAAATTATACCTGTATTATGCTGCCGATTTGGAATTTGTGGGTGAGCATCCGGACGACGGTGAAGTTATCCAGTGTTTTGAATTTAGACTTGACGAAATCTTTGAAAAAATAAAAAACGGCGAAATTAATGACGCCAAAACTATCTGCGGACTAACGAGGGCTTTTAAATTATGATAAAAATGATTGCAACAGACATCGACGGTACTATTTTAAAATGGAGTTTCCAATTCAGTCCTGCCGTTAAACAATGTATAAAAGATTTGGATAAAAGCGGAATAAAAGTTGTGCTTGTAACCGGCAGAATGCACAGCGCAACAGTAAACGTAGCGCGTGAGCTGGGTCTTCATACGCCTATTGTTTCTTATCAGGGCGGACTTATAAAAGATGAGAGCGGTAAAACTCTTTATCAAAAGGATTTGTCTGTTAATCATGCAAAGGAAATAATAAAATGGGGCAGAAAAAACAATATACACTTAAATCTCTACCTTGATGACAAGCTTTATGTAGAGGTAGATAATGAAATTGTAAAAGATTACACTGACGGCAGGTTTATTGATTATACAGTATGCCCGTTTGACAGCTTAAACATTGAGAACGTTAATAAGATACTTGCAATCGACTTACATGATGCGGAAAAAGTTACAGGCTGGGTTAATGAATTAAGCGAAAAATTCTCTGATTTGTATATAGTTAAATCAACCCCTTACTTTTGCGAAATCGGCTGCAAGGACGCGAAAAAGTCTTCCGGTGTGAAATTTTTAGCTGACATGTGGGGAATTAAAAAAGAAGAAATTTTAACAATCGGTGATCAAAATAATGACATAGAGCTTTTAAAAGCCGGCGGGATTGCCGTTGCAATGGGAAATGCAACGGATGAACTTAAACAGTACGCCGATTATATAACTGATACTGTCGAAAATGACGGCTTTGTAAAAGCTGTAGAAAAATTTGTAAAATTGGGAGTGAAAAATGTATAGAATTGGCCTCGGCTATGATATCCATAAATTAACAACAGGTCGTGACCTGATTATAGGGGGTGTTAAGATAACCCATGAAAAGGGGCTTTTGGGGCATTCTGACGCAGATGTTTTAATCCATGCGATTATTGACGCAATGCTTGGTGCGCTTGCGCTTTCAGATATAGGAACACTTTTCCCCGACACAGATAAAAAATATAAAGATGCGGACAGTACTATTCTGCTGGAAAAAGTTTATGAAAAAATAACGGAAAAAGGCTGGCAGATAGTTAATATTGACAGCAACATAATTGCGCAGGAACCCAAAATGATGCCTTATATTCCGAAAATGAAAGAAGTTTTGTGCAGGATTTTAGAAATTGAGCCGGATGAGCTTTCTATCAAAGCTAAAACTAATGAAAATATGGACGCAGTAGGCCAAAAACTTGCAATCGAAGCCCATGCTGTTGTTTTGTTGAAAAAGTAATAATGTTTGCGGCTTGCTAAAACCTTTTAATTTTAGTAGAATAAAAAGAAAAGGCGGGGTTTTATGTCTGAGATACAAAAAAGAATTTTGATTGTTGATGATGACGACGAAATCAGAGAATTGTTAGAGTTTGACGTGGCTCAAAGCGGATATTTTGTAGATACGGCGCGTGACGGTATGGAGGGGCTTAATAAAGCCCTCAATAACACTTATGACTTGATCTTGTTAGATGTTATGATGCCTAAAATGAACGGGTTTGATGTTTGCAGAAATATACGTCAGGCAAAACTTGCTATACCGATTTTAATGCTTACGGCAAAAGGTACAATTGATGACAAGACAGAAGGGTTTGACTGCGGTGCTGATGATTATCTGGTTAAGCCGTTTGATGTTCAGGAAGTTCTGCTTAGAATTAGAGTTCTGCTGCGCCGTAATAATATGGAAGAGGAAAAAAATTCTCTATCTGATGAGATTTTAAGCGCCGGCGATCTTACTATTTCTCCAGAAACGCTTGAAGCGGTTATTGTCAACAAAAAAGTTAAGCTTACACCTACTGAATTTGAAATCCTATACTGTCTTATGCAACATTTTAACAATCCTGTTACCCTCGCAACGCTGCTGGATGAAGTTTGGGGTTATGACAGCAATGAAGATGTAAGAATGCTAAGGGTTCACGTAGGCGGATTGAGAAATAAAATTGAACCGGATGCAAAAAATCCCAAATACTTGCATACAGTTACAAATGTCGGTTATAAATTAACACCATTTGCTGAGGTTTAGGTTATGTTTTTTAAATTCAAACGTCTTAAAATTGTTGAACAGATTGCAATTGTATTTTTCTTTGCAGTGCTTATTCCGATGACTATAAGCGGGTTTATCATAAACAATATTAACCAGCAGTCTGTACGCTCACAGTTGAGAGAATCTGCTGTTCTTATTGCTAATATGGTTTCTGATGAAATAGATTTTTTTATTAACCAGAACCAGTTGTCTTTGACACAGGTAGCCTATACGCTTGATTATCTGCCTACCCAAAAACAGAAAAAAGACTTTTTTTACAGTATTAAACAAAAATTTCCCGGCTGCGAAAATATTGCTATAGTTAAATATCAGGCAGATTTAGATGAACTTGTTAAACGAAGTCATGATGAAAAAAAAGCAATAATATATACAAAATTAAAAAATGGTGATTATTTAACTATTACCTATGATGTTGATGCAATCCGCTCCAAGCTGTTTAAATCTCTGGATGAAGATAACAGACAGATTTATGTTCTCGGAGAAAGCGGAAAGCTTATTGCCGCACATAATTACACTGAAAAAGTTTTTAAACAGACAATGGATTTATTGCCGCAATACAGGGTTTTTGATGAGCCGGTAATTTTCGGTGACGTTAAAAATCAGCCACTGGTTTATGTTACAAAACAGGATCCGAAAATTACTATTATAGTTAATACGACTGAGGGTGTAACAAAAAGAGCAATTACCGATAACAGAATAAAAATTATCCTTTCTGTTCTTGCTGCTACAATTACAATTCTGTTTGTTACAGCGCTTTATACATATTATCTTTATATAAATATAAGACAGTTATTTAAAGGTATCATAGCGATTTCCAAAGGGAATTACAATCGTCAAATCAGGCTTTTGACAACGGCATTTACACCTTATGAAATTGTTTTTCTTGCATTCGAGTTTAATAAAATGGCAAACGCTATTCACAAATCTTATTTGCAATTGCAGAAGAATAACGTTGAGCTTAAGGAGCTGAATGAATTTAGATCTAACTTAATTGATACTGTAAGTCATGAACTGCGTACACCATTGACCAGTATTCAAGGGTATACATCAAGATTAATGAGACAAGATATTACTATTGATGAGGAAACAAAACAGAAATCTCTAAGAGTAATTAAAGAGCAGTCTGAAAAACTACAGCGTTTGATTGAAGATTTGCTTACTATACCTGATATTGAACGGATGAGATTAAAAACTGTGAATGAGCCTGTAAATTTATGCGAAGTTCTTGAACGTTCAGAAATGCTCCTCCGTAAAAAAGACGGCAGAGAAATTGTTATAAAAATTAAGGACGATTTCCCGCTTGTTTTTGCAGATAAAGGCCGATTGGAACAGGTGTTTGTAAACCTGCTTGAAAACGCGGTTAAATATTCCTATCCAGACTCGGTTATCAGAGTTGAGACAGAAATTCGTGATGACAAAGCAAGAATTCTTGTGAAAAACGATTGTGATGTAATTCCGAAAGAAAAACTTCAAAGACTTTTCGGAAAGTTCATAAGACTTGACGACAACACTACAAGAACCACCAGAGGTACGGGTTTGGGCTTATTTATTGTAAAAGGTTTGGTGGAAGCAATGAACGGCAAAATTGAATTGTCATCATCAACCGGCTGTGGTTTCTGTGTTGAGGTCGTTTTGGAATTGGCGGGAGCGGTTGTTTAGATGTTTATGGAAAAAGCAATTGAACTTGCAAAGTCTGCGCACGGCGAAATCGCTGTCGGTGCGGTTGTTGTAAAAGACAATGAAATTATTGCGTCAGGATTTAACAGAAAAGAAGCTTATAATGATGTAACAGCTCATGCAGAAATTATTGCAATCCGCGAGGCGGCCAAAAAGCTGGGAAGCTGGCGTCTTGCGGATTGCGATTTGTATGTTACGCTTGAGCCCTGTCCTATGTGTGCCTGGGCAATTATAAATTCAAGGATTAAAAATGTTTATTTTGGCTCTTATGATGTGAATTACGGTGCTTTAGGCTCCAAAACCGACCTTAGAAAGCTTGCAAATTCAAAGCTTAATGTTTACGGCGGGATTTTGGAACAGGAATGTGATAAAATATTAAAGGAATGTTTTAAGGAATTGAGATGATTACAAAAACTGAAATTGATAAACTTGTAAAAGAGTATGAGACAGTTGATTTTATAGCTGATGATCCGGTAAGGTTTCCAAACAGATTTACGAATAAAAAAGACATTGAAATTGCCGGTTTTATCGCTTCTTTAGTCGCTTACGGAAGACGTGATGTTTTTATAAAAAAACTAAATCAACTTTTTGATATTGCACAAAACGAGCCTTTGAATTTTATTTTGAATTTTGAACCGAAGATTTTGGGAGATTTTAATTACAGGTTTGGAAAGCCGGAAGACTTTGCAGAGATATTTTCCATTATGCGTACACTTTACGAAAAAGACGGCGGGCTGGAGGAGCTTTTCAAATTTGGTTACGAAAATTCCATAGATAATAACATGTTTATACCTGTTACGGATTATTTTTATTCACGGGTAAAAGAGAATGCGGGGCAGGGATTTTATTTTATGCTTCCAAACCCGCGAAATGGCGGCGCTATGAAGCGTATGTGCATGTATTTGCGCTGGATGGTTAGAAAGGGGCCTGTGGATTTTGGGATTTGGGATTTTATGCCTGCATCTGAACTTTTAATTCCGCTGGATGTTCATGTTGCAAGAATTTCACGTGAAATGGGTTTGTTAAAACGGACATCTAATGATTTTAAAGCCGTACTTGAATTAACTGAAAATTTGCGAAAACTTGACCCTGAAGACCCTGTAAAATATGATTTTGCAATGTTTGGCTACGGGGTTAATAATAAGAAATAAAGGCAATAAAAAAGGCGATGGAGGGCATCGCCTATTAACCAGATATACACTTTTTAAGTGTTCAGAAAGGAGTTTTTTTAAATTGTCCTATTCTCCTAAATTGATTTGTGAAAACTGAACAATTTTGTTTTTACCTCGTTTTTTTGCATTGTATAAGGCATGTTCTGCATAGCGGATAATTGTGTTTGCATCTTCTTCCGCACCTTCAATGCAAGGATATGTTGAAATCCCGCCTGAGATTGTAATCGGGTGTCTTTCTTCTTCTCCGGCAGGAATGAATTCCATTCTTTCAATGTCGCGTCTGAATCTTTCTGCAAATAAAAATGCATTGTCTTCAGATGTGTTCGGAAGAATTAACAAGAATTCTTCATCTCCGTATCTTGTCAATACGTCTTCTTTTCTTATTAATTGTTTTAATTTGTCTGCTATGGAGCGTAAAAGAACATCGCCCCATTCATAACCGTAAATGTCATTTACAACTTTGAAGAAGTCAAGGTCGAATAATAAACATGACAGACTTGTTCCGTAACGTCTTGAACGTGAAATTTCTTGTTCCAGACGTTCATTAAGATATTTTCTGTTATGTAATCCTGTAAGTTCATCAGTTGTAGAAACAACTTTTAATTTTTCACGTAAATCTCTGATTTTTAAAAGACAGTTTGCGCGGATTAAAAGTTCGTCATTGTCCACAGGTGTTTTGATAAAATCATATGCAACAGCACGGACAGTTGTTCCTTTAAATACTTCTCCGATGAACAGAACAGGCACTTTGAACTTTGTAACCATTAATACATCTTTAATATCTGGAACGCTTTCTATAACTAATAAAGCAGGATTTAAAGATTCGTATTCTTTTAATTTGCCGGCACTTTCTATTCTTACGTTTGTATCATCAATCTTTGCTAAAATATCTGCTAAAGTTGAGGAATTTTTGTCTGTATATACAACAATATTTCTCATAAAAAATATTTCCCTTACATTACTCTCTAAAAGAAGTGTAGCACAGCGTGCATGTCAAATCAAAATTGTAACATTTGTTTAACAAATTTTGTGCTAAAATCAGCTTATGGAAATTAAAATTCAACCTATGCAAAAGTCCGATGTGGACAACGTTATAAACATAGAAGAAAAAGCTTACGGAGAGCATCACTGGTCAAAAGAGTCTTTTCTGAACGAACTTTCCAATGATCTGGCAAGATATTATTCTGCGTTTAATGAAGATGGTGACCTTGCCGGCTATGCCGGCTGCTGGCAGATTTTGGAAGAAGTCCATATAACAAATGTTGCGGTTTCACCCGATTACAGGCGTAAAAAAATTGGCGAAGCGCTTCTAAAAACAATTATTGATGATTGTTATAAAAATAAAGCAAAATATATTACGCTTGAAGTTCGCGTTTCTAATAAACCCGCAATAAGTTTGTATGAAAAATACGGATTCAAATCGCTTGGTGTCCGAAAAGGTTATTATCAAAACAATAATGAAGATGCCTTAATAATGTGGACAGAAAACATATTTTACGATAAATTTAAATTGAACTATGAAAAAGTTATTGCTGAATTAGAGGGGAAAATTATTTTAAAATGACAGATGATGAGGCTATGGTTCCTCGAATTAAGAGGGTTAAAAAAGAAAAGAAAAAAATTAAAATACCGGTATTAAACATACTTTTGGTGCTTTTTTGCTCTTTTTTAATGATGGTGGCTACATTTGTTCAGTTCGATATTACTCATTATATAATTCCCCATGATATTTTTTCAAATCATGCATTAACAAAAGAGGATTTTCTTTATACATATTCAATAATTCCGCAAATTCCTGCTGTTATGTTTGTTGTAGGTTTAATGGGAAGACGCTTAGGGATTACAAGTATTATTATTTATATTTTAATTGGATTATTTTTACTACCTATATTTGCCCTTGGCGGCGGGCATAGATATATTCTTGAACCCGGTTTTGGCTATATTGCTGCATATCTTCCTGCTGTATTTTTTGCAGGCTCAATTTTGAAAGACGGATTTTCTGTTAGAAATATCTTAAAGGCAGCGTTGATAGGTGTTTTGACTATTCATTTTATCGGTATAATTTATATGTTGTTTATTGCGGCTATTAAACATGAAGGCTGGGAGTTCATTAAAGGCTGGATAATTTCCCAGAGTATGCTGAAAATTGCATATGACTATGTTTTAAGCCTAATAGCTTTACTTGTGGCAAAATATGCAAATAAATACATAAAATATTTAATCGGTTAACTATTTTTTAAATATTTAATAAGTTTTTTGATATCTCTATTCCACAAACCGTTCCAGTTGCGAATTATTATATCAGCAGGGCACAGACCTTTTAATGTCAGTTCCTTAATTGGGTCAAGAAATTTTTCTTCTCCAGTGTTCATTTCGATTAACGATTTTTCTGCTATGTAAAGGATTTCTTTTGCAATATCGGCCGCAGTGTAATCTTTTATTCTGCATTGGAGCGCATTTTTCGGAATATTATATCTTAATTCACAAAAATCCCTGTTATTGAAAGTTTCAAATAATTCTTCAATGTCGTACATAGCCTGTTTTCCGTATAAAATTCCTTTGTAAATTGCAAGAACCGCATAAGGCATACTAACGCAGTCTTGATTTCTTATTTCGATAAAATTACGCATACGTACATCAGGAAAATAAAGATTTGCATGTAATTTATAATCATCAACTGTTGCTTCAAAACCTTCAAAGCCGTTTTTCATATAGTCTTCAAAGTTAATTCTGCCGTCAACTTCTATAGGTTTGTTTTCTTTATTTAAAAATATTATTGGCGATTTCATAACTTTATCAATATATTCTTCAAATGAGAAATCTTCATCTAAATTGCAGGCGAACCCGCAGCGTTCATTATCGGTGTTAAGCCAGCTTAAACCTCTAAAAGTTTTATATCCCGTTTCAGCACCGCCCCTTATCGGAGAATTGGCAAACATTGCTGTCATAAACGGAGACAATTTATTTGCAATTTTGAATTTCCTTATTGCATCCTCTTCATCTTCAAAATCAAAGCAGCCCTGAATTCCTGCTGTCTCACGCATCATAACGTCTGACAAAATCCCCCACAGATATTTCGCCATTATTTTGTAGCGTTGTTTGGGAATTATTTCTATATTTTTGTAAGTTGATAAAGGCGAAACCCCGTACTCCAAAAGGGTTATATTTGATTTATCAAGAATATCATTCATTTTTTTATTTAATGAATTAACTTTTTTTTCAATATCAAATATAGTTTTTTCTGGTTTGATACTTAACTCAATCTGGCAGCCGGGTTCAAGAGTTATTGTGTCATGCTCCTGTTTTAATCCTATTATATTATAGTCATCGGTTATATAATCCCAGTTTTCTTCTTTTGCAAATTGTCTTAAAAAGTTACATATTCCGTTCCCTGCAGAGTAATCAACAGCTTTGTACGAAGAAGAAGAAATCGGAAGTCTTTCATATTCCATGCCAACGGTAAAATCTTCTTCTGATTTGAATCCTCTTTTATAGAGTTTTAGTATATCTTCTTTTTCTAATTTCTCTTTTACTTGTGCGTTTATCATTTGTCCCCCGTTGTATTAATTATAACACTATCAAAAAACTATCAAAGAAACTTTGTTAAAACATTTACCTGTGTGTGGTATTATAAGGTAGTAATATGAACTACTTCGAAAGAGCAAAATTTTTCAAAACAAAAAAGCGTCTTGGACAAAACTTTCTCATAAATGGCGAAGTTATCCAAACAATCATTGATAATGCGAATATTTCACCGGATGATACTGTTGTTGAAATCGGGCCCGGTGTCGGATTTTTAACAGAACAACTTGTGAAATATGCAAAAGAGGTTATTGCAATTGAGCTTGATGAAGAAGCAATAAAAGAGCTTAAAAAACTTAATGCGCCAAATTTGAAAATTATTCACGCTGATATCCTAAAGACTGATCTTTCCGAATTATGCGAGGGAAATATAAAAATTGTTGCAAATATTCCTTACTATATAACAAGTCCTATTATTGCTCATCTTCTCGGCGAAGTTGATGATTTGGAAAACAAAAACAGAAACAAAATAACCGATATTATTTTAATGGTTCAGGAAGAAGTTGCAAGACGTATGGCTGCTGATGAAAATTCTCCGTCAAAACAATACGGACTTTTAACAATATTGTCGCAGTTCTGGGCTGATGTTGAAATATTTAAACTTGTAGGGCGAAAATCTTTTTATCCTGCCCCTAAGGTTAATTCCGCTCTTGTAAAACTTGATGTCAAGCGTGAGCCCCGTCTTAAACTGTCAGATTACAGCCATTTTAGAAAAACAGTCAAGGCTGCATTTTCGCAAAGACGTAAAAATATTAAAAACTGTCTTTTAAACGGCGGTTTTTCACGCGAGGCAATAACAAATGCACTTTCAAAACTTGGAATTGACGAAAATACACGAGGAGAAAAGTTATCAATAGAAACTTTCGGAAAATTGTCGGAGGCTCTTCGTGAAGCAGATTAAAATCCAGTGTCCCGCAAAAATTAATTTAACGTTGAAAATTACGGGTAAGCGTGAAGACGGCTTTCACAATATTGAAAGTATAATGCAGACAATTAATTTATTTGATTATCTTACAATTTCCATTGAAGAAAACAGTAAATTGGAAATTAACCTCAGCGGAACAAGTGATGAAATTCCGTATAATGAAAAAAATCTTGTATACAAGGCTGTTCTGGTTTTTGCTGAACGAACAAATATTCAGCCGTATAAAATAAATGTCGTTATTGAAAAAAATATTCCTGTTGCAGCAGGACTTGCGGGCGGAAGTACAGATGCAGCCGGCACGCTGTATGGTTTAAATAAATTATTCGGAGAACTGTTAAACCATAAGGAGCTGCATGAGCTTTGTGCAAAGCTCGGGTCTGATTTGAATTTATGTCTTGAGGGAGGCAGACAAAGAGCTTCCGGCAGGGGAGAAACTTTGGAACCGCTGGCTTTTGAAAAATTTATTGTCTCTCTGATTAAACCGATAAATCTCGGTATTAGCGCAAAAGAGGCTTATACAAAGTTCTCAGCTAAAAATAAAGATGCTTCACGGCAGATGTTTGTGAACGATTTGGAGTGGGCTGTAATTAATGACTATGAAGAACTCCAAGAAATAAAAAAACTTTATCCAGAGGCGGTTATGTCAGGCTCAGGTTCAACATATTTTTCTATTGGAACAGAATTTAAAAAAGATAATAATTTTTGGATAAAAAATAATCTTGAAACAATACCTTATGGCGTAAAAGAAGTATAAAAAATCCCCCTTTAAAAAAGGGGGATTTTTAAATTAAGATTCTTCAGCCGGTTTTTGCAATTCTGCAAGTTTTAATCTTGCAGCTGCTTTTGCTTCTTCCATTGTAGGGAAGCCTGTTTGTCTTGTTCCCGGTACTTCTGCAAATGAACCATCGTCTTGTCTTTCCAGAATTACAAATCCTGTTGTTGTATATTTGATTACCTGTTCTTTAGGTTTATTCTGGTTGTTATATAATCCAATTTTACTTGGATCTGATAATTCAGGCTTAATTTTTTCAAGTTCATCCTGCGGTTTGAGTTTTGCAACAGTTCCGTCAGCAAGTGTAATCTCGTTATTTAAAATCCATACATCAGGAACGGCTTTTCTCTTATTAACTTCGTTATCTCTTTGGATAGTATCACGAATTTCCTTTATTTGTTTTGCACTTAATGGTTTGCCGTCAGCTCTTTCATAGCCTTTTCTTACAATAGTATCTGCATATAGGCCGGGCTTATGTTTTAGACCTGTTTGTTCCTGAACACGTTTTTCATGATTTTCTGTAGTAAATTCTGTTTCATAAACTTTACTTTCAGGAGCTGTTGTTTCTTCAGGAACTGTTACTTCTTTAATTTCCGGACACTTATTTGGGTCTTCAGTTTCTGCTGCATCAGCTGCTTTCATATAAGCAAGGACCAGTTCTTTTTTGCTTAAAATCTGCTGTCCGTTTTCACCGGCTGCTTCCCGCAAAAATTGAGTTTTTTGTCCGTCTGTTGCTTCAATTGCATCAATGGCTCTTAATACAAGTTTTACTTTTTCAGTATCATCTTTTGAGCCAAAGCTCATATTTTCATAAGCTCTTACGGAACCGTCTTCTGTCGGAACATCTTTAAATATTTCCTGAACACCAACACCGTGAAGAACGTCTTCATCCTGTGTGCCGCCAAATAATGCAGTGGCTACTGCACCGCCGACAATACCGCCGATAGCTCCGCCTTTCCAGTTATGGATCTTGCGTTCTGCAGGTGCACTGTCATATGCAAGTGTTTCGCCTGTAACAGAGTTTACTACGATTGCGTCTGCAAATGCATCAACAATAATTGGCAATGCGCTTGCTCCGAGTGCAGAAACTGTAGCAACCCCCAAACCTTTTGCAAGATTTTTCCAGGTATCATCTTTGACTTCAAAGCCCATTGCTTTTAATTCCTGCCTTGCAGCAGCATCATATGATTTTTCATCCGAACTTTTCGCCGCAAAGTTTTTAGCTTCATTCGGTTCAAATCTTCTGTCGCCGCTTATTCCATCTGCAATTTCCATTGCTGCTTCATGTCTTGTTACACCGTCCCGCTCGACAATATTGTGTAAGTTCGCATTATCTTCGCCGATAAATGTTTTATTGTGAACCTTTAGTCTTAAACCATCAGCTTCATCACCCAGACGTTTTTTAGCTGCTCTTTTATCCTGTCTGGAATCAAATACACGTGTATGTTCGATTCTGTCACCGATTGCAATATCTTTTGCTCTCGAGTCGGCAGCTTTTTTTATGAATTTTTCTTCAGATGCATATTCTTCTTGAATTTGTGTTTTTAATTCTTCTGTTTCAGCTTTTTCTAAAGCAGCATCGCGAATTATTGTTCTTGCATTAATAGATTCTTGTGCAAGCATATTTCTTAATTCTCTTCGAGCTTTACGGTTTTTATATAATGGTCTGTTCTTACCGGATTCTTCTACAGCTGCGTCTGCCAGTGAACGTTCATATTCATCAAGTTCTTTTGGCGCATAAAGCGAGTCTGCATACTCTTTAGCTGCTGCTTTAGCTTTTGCAATTTCTGCTTCTTTTGCTGCTCTTGCGGCTTCTTTTCGTTCTTTTCTGGAAAGTTTTTCTTCAGGTGTTACTTCAGAAGTTTGTTCTTTTTCTACAACTGTACCTTTAACAAGATTTTCATCAGTTTTGTCTGCCGCTTGTCTAAACTGAATTGTTAACTGCCGTTTTTCTTTCCTGCTTGTTGCTAACGCGTACTGAGTTTTTTGCTCTTCTGTGAGTAATTTGTACTCATCAGCTGTCAAAAATTTGCTTTGCACCTTGTCCACTGACATCATTCACATCCTTTCAGCCTGTTAAGGCTTGGTTATATTAAGTACTCTTTTTCTCTCGATATTAAAATAAACGCATTTCCATCTCTGAAATTGCATGTTATTAAGTTACTTTTACCATATCTGTACACCTTAAATTCTTTTGATACCTGTTTTTCAGTTATATAATATTCAAGTTTACAATACTTAATATATATAATTGATATACAAGTATAGTTCTACACACATGAATTTACGGCATTTGACAAAATATTCTTTAATTTTTGTAAAGAAATCTTAACAAATAACTATATATAACCGGGTTATAGATTTTTAGAATTATAGTGTATAATTGAGTAGAGATGTCAATTTTAGAGGTAAAGAATTTAAATCTAGGCTTTAATTGTGAATGCGGATTCAGGCAGGCTCTTTATGATGTTACATTTTCTTTAAGAAGAGGTAAAATGTCAGCACTTGTGGGAGAATCCGGAAGCGGTAAGACAATTAGTGCAATGAGTATTCTGAAATTATTGCCAAAAACGGCTGTAATCACAGGCGGTCAAATTCTTTTTAATGGAGAGGATATTTTAAAACTTGGGGCGAGAGAAATTCAAAAAGTTCGTGGAGCTAAAATTGCATTAATACCACAGGATCCTATGACCTCATTAAATCCTTTGTATACTGTTGGCGATCAGCTGTTAGAAGTTTTAAAAATTCATCAAAATCTTGAAGGGAAAGAAGCTTATAAAAAAGCAGTTGAGGCTTTCGATATGGTACAAATCCCGTGTGCTGAAGCCAGAATGAAGTCTTATCCTCACGAATTTTCCGGCGGAATGAAACAGCGTGCAATAATTGCAATGGCACTGGCGTGTAATGCGGAAATTTTAATTGCTGATGAACCTACAACTGCACTTGATGTTACAATTCAGGCACAAATTATGAGTTTGTTAAAAGAGATAAAAACACAAATGGAAACAGCTATACTATTAATTACCCATGATTTGGCGCTTGTTGGAGAGAACGCTGATGAAGTTTCTGTTATGTATGCAGGCAGAATAGTTGAAAAAGCTCAGGCAAAAGAATTTTTTCAAACGCCAAACCACCCTTATTCAGCTGCATTATTGAATGCAATTCCCTCCAATAAAACAGAAAGACTTGAAACAATTATTGGACATCCACCGTCTATTCAACAGATAATAAATGGGTGTAAATTTCATCCCAGATGTAAATACTGTATGGATATTTGTACACAAGAAATTCCTCCTATGTATACTGTAGGCAAAAATCATTATTCAGCCTGTTTTTTAAATAAATAAAAGGTGCAGTACTATGGCACTGCACCTTTGTTCGGTTGTTAACGGCAGGGAATCATGCTGTCCCTGAACCCAACCGGAGGTGTCGTTATAAGCTGCTCGTGCGGGATGGTTCGCATACCGTTTCTCTGCGCAGAGTTTAACGGGAGTTTTCTTCATCCCTCAGGCAGCCGCCGCGAATGTTGCATGTCCCAGCAAATCCGGGATTGATTCGGCTCAGACACCTGCTATTAATCTTTGATTTCTAATTTTCGCGGTTTATATTCTTCAGCGTTTTGTTTTGGTATTGTTATTTTTAAAACGCCATCTTTATATTTGGCAGAAGCCTCATCTGCTTTTATGGGCTGATCAAAAGATATTGTTCTTTGATATTTACCATAACGGAATTCGCTTGTATGATAGCGTGCATTTTTTTCTGCTTCTTCCTTTTCTTCTTTTTCTTCCTGAATTTCCGCTGTAATGGTCATGAAATCATTGTCAATTTCAATTTCTATATCATCTTTATTTATTCCGGGAAGTTGTACTTTTACTTTATAGTCATCTTTATTTTGTTTAACTTCAATTGCAGGACGCCAGATTGATGTTTTTTTAACATTTAAAGGATTTGCAAAGTGATTTGTCAATAATGTATCTCTTAAAAAGTTATTTAATTCCTGATGTATACTGTCAAAATATAAATCTGGTTCCCTAATTATTAAATCGTGTTTCATTAAAGCTCCTTTCATAATCAAAATAACTTTTTTTTTCTGCAGTTTCATTCTCTTATCGGTTAATTATTTTAATCGAAATTATACACTTTAGAGTAAT
Organism: Candidatus Gastranaerophilales bacterium; assembly: GCA_947857085.1. Taxonomy (GTDB): domain Bacteria; phylum Cyanobacteriota; class Vampirovibrionia; order Gastranaerophilales; family Gastranaerophilaceae; genus SIG32. The sequence goes on from CANUDF010000021.1 coordinate 16,775, forward strand.
AGTATTAATTATTTATTATTGAATAATATTTTTAGGAGGCGATTATGGCAATAAAAATGTTGATATTTGATTACCGTGAAACAGAGCATAAATTTTTTGAAGAAAATAAGTTTGATAATTATGATATAAAGTTTTTTGATTTTAGTTTGAATAAAGAAAATCTTGAAAAAATTCCTGAAGAAGAAAGAAATCAGGCTTCTATCATAAGTGTTTTTATAAATTCAGTATTAACAAAAGATGTCATAAATAGTTTTAAAAATTTAAGGGCTATTGCCACTCGTTCAACAGGATATGATACTATAGATAAAGCTGCTTGTATTCAGAGAAATATTGCATTGCTTAATGTCCAAAATTATGGGGAAACTGCTGTTGCTGAATTTACTATAGGACTTATTATAGGTGTTGCACGAAATATATTTAAAGCGGTAATTGATGTTAAGAATAAAAACTTTGTCGAAAAATCTTTTGTAGGAAGGGATTTGGAAAAATTAACATTAGGTGTAATAGGTATAGGAGCTATAGGAGCGGCAGTATGCAGATTAGCGCATGCATTCGGCATGAAGATTCTTGCATATGATTTGGTAGAAAAAAATGAGCTTATAGAAAAATACAATGTTAATTTTACAACACTTGATTTTTTAGCTAGAAATTCTGATGTTATAAGTTTACATGTGCCCTATACCGGTGATAATTATCATATGTTTGCAAAGCATGAATTTGATTTGATGAAAGACAAATCTTATTTTATAAATGTTGCAAGGGGTGAAGTTGTAGATTTAAAATATTTAAAAGAAAATTTAGACAATGGAAAGATTTTAGGTGCGGCTTTGGATGTCGTTGCTTGCGCAACTGCCGATTGTGAAGGGCTTGTTCAAAAGCTTGAAATTTCATCACTTGAATGTTTTGAGAACTCAAAAATTGTAAAAGAACTTATTAATATGCCTAATGTTGTCGTTACTCCCCATATTGCTTATGAATCTCAGGACGCCATAGATTATATATTAAGAATGACCTTTGACGGAATCAGCGATTTTATTAATGGCGGCAGTAAAAACAGAGTCTTTTAAAAATATTTGTTAAATTCTTTGCTTTACATAAATATTATATTTATAATTAAAGAATGAAGATAGGATTTGTACCGATTGATAATCGTCCGGTCTGTTATACTTTGCCGGAACAGATAGCGGCAATTGATAAAAACATTGAGCTTTATATGCCTGAACGCGGATGGCTCGGCGATTTAACCAAATATGCAGATACGGAGAAAATTCTTGACTGGCTTGATAATCTGCCTGAGCTTGATGCGGTTATTGTTTCTTTGGATACGGTTGCCTACGGCGGTCTTATTTCTTCAAGGAGATCCAATGATACATTTGAACAAATCAAAGCAAGAATAGAAAAGCTAAAACAAATTCTTTGCAGAAAAAAGGCTCAAATATATGCTTTCTCAAGTATTATGCGGATTTCAAATAATAATATTAATGAAGAAGAAAAAGAATACTGGTCAAAATGGGGCAGAAAAATATTTAATTATTCATACTGTATGGACAAATACGGTACTATGTGCAAAAAAGAAGTTCCAGATGAAATTTTAGAGGACTATCTCAAGACGAGAAAAAGGAATTTTGAAATAAACAAGATTTATCTTGAATGGCAAAAGCAGGGACTTTTTAACACTCTTGTTTTTTCAAAAGATGATTGTGCTGAATACGGCTTGAATGTTCAGGAAGCAAAAGCACTGGAGGCTTTAGGCGGCTTTATTAAAACAGGTGCTGATGAAATTCCGCTTACTCTTCTGGCAAGAGCTATTCAGGGTGAAGTTAAAATAACCCCGGTCTTTCTTGAGCCGCAATATAAAGATTTAGTCTCAAATTATGAAGATATATCTATTGAGAAAAGTGTTCTTGGACAAATTGAACTTGCAGGCTGTAAGGTTTCCGAATACTCAGAAGCTGATATTTTGTTATATGTAAATAATTTTAAGGAAAAGCAGGGCGAGATTGTCATGGAAATTTACACTGAGCCTTTTAACGGTAAATGGATAGAGCCGAATACACCTTATATGATTGCTGATGTACGTTTTGCAAACGGTGCCGATAATAATTTTACAGGACAAATATTTAAATCGGGTTTGCATGAGAATTTTTACGGGTATGCTGCATGGAATACTTCGGCAAATTCTTTGGGAAGTCTTATTTGTGCCGCTAAAATAAAGTTTTTGGCTCAAATATATGACGATGCTGCTTTTAAAAAATTCCAAACAGTTCGTTTTCTGGACGATTGGGCTTATCAGGCTAATGTACGTCAAACAAAGCCTGATGTAATTACAATCAAAGATAGAATGTCTGTTTTTGAAAAAGAAGTGTTTGAAAAATTGGATATATCTGCCAATTTGAGTTATAAGTTTCCTTGGAACAGATTATTTGAGGTGGAAGTTGAGTTTAATTGATATAATATTACTTGCCATAGCACTTGGAATTGACTGTCTTATTGTATCTTTTTCACAGGGGCTGATATTTACAAAATACAGGACGAAAAATTCCTTGAGACTAGCATTTACAATGGGATTGTTTCAGGGTTTAATGCCTTGTATCGGTTTTATAGGAACTGATTATATTCATAGTATAGTTGCTCCGTATAGCAGATGGCTTGTTTTTGCTATTTTTATACTTCTGGGTATAAAATTTATTTCGGAAGCCTTTCAAGAAGACAAGGAAGAAATTTGCTGCATTGGTTTTAGATGTCTTATTAGTTTAGGTATTGCAACAAGTATTGATGCTCTTGTTGCAGGAGCCAGTCTGAACCTTACTCATACACCGCTTGTTTTTTCCGCTTTAATTATAGGTATATTTTCATTTATAATGTCAATCTGTGGATTCTGGTTCGGAAATTTTGTTAAAACTTTTCCGTCAAAATATTTGGAAATTTCAGGTGGGTTAATTTTGATTTTTCTTGCCGTTAAAGCTGTAATTTTTTAAGGCATGCCTTTATACCCCCGAATTAGGCAATATTTCTGAATATTTTACAATTCTTAATACATCATGAAACCATGTAAAACCATGTCAGTACATGGGTTTTCATGGTTTAAATTCTTAAGACCATGTCATAGCTTTATTTACCATGTCATTGACATTTCAAAAAGCCCTGTATGGCTTGATTTGACGGGGTTGTTACAAATCTTCATAACATCATGTTTGCCACTTGAAAAATAATACTTATTCCCTATAATGTAAGTATAAAGAGGTCGGAGATAGTTGATACAAGCGACCTTAGGGGTGGAGTAACGACAGTTTTGCTGTCGCATATCGCTCATGTGTACGTAGATAATTTGGAGATTATATAAATTGTTTAGAAGTAGAGATATGGGTAGGGCAGTTGCTGTTAGAAGATGGACTCCGACAGCGCTGGAATGTTATAAAAGAGGCTGTAATTGTGAAGGTTGTTTCTATAAAGATTTTTTCAGCGGGTCTTCACAAAAATGCCAGATGAAAGCATCTGTACTGGAATTAGTCAGAGTAATAGGCACGCCTAGTGTTGAATTACCTCAATTTATTATTGAAGATTAGTTTTACCCCCTTTTAAAAATACAAAAATTATGTTATACTGCTAAAGCAGTATAATAATGGAGGTTTTAAATGCACATTTATGTAAACGGAAGAAACATTGAAATTACTGACGCTATTAAAGCTTATGTAAAAGAGAAAATGGGTAAAGTTGCAGCTCACTATGATCAAATTCAAGGAATTGACGTTGTATTGTCAGTAATTAAAAACCCTGCAGCATCAGGAAAACACGTTGCAGAAGTTTCTTGCAAAATGGCTTCAGGCGTTGTCCGCTGTGAAGAAGCTGCTGAATCAATGTATGCAAGTATAGATTTGTTAGCAGATAAATTAGCAAGACAAATTGAAAAATATAAAGGCAAAACAACTCACAGTAAAGAATCTATCAGAACGGATGTTGTAGAAGAACAAGAAGAAGTTGAAGAAGAAACCGCTGAGTAGTTTAATTTTGTTAGAAAAGCACCCTTTGGGGTGCTTTTTTGTTGCCAGAATTTATAACAGTTGATATACTAAAAATAGGAAAATAAAGGAGGAAGCATGAGAAAATTATTAAGTTCGAAACTCGGGGGGGGGCGTCTCCTCTAGGTAGAAATAGCGGGAGCTTCGGGATAAAGTCTAAGGAAAAATATTCCCTCGACGACGTTCCCGCCTCTGGCTCCACTATAATCTCGGAAACATTTTTCCTTAGACGAAACGGCTTTACATTGGCTGAGGTGCTTATTACTTTAGCTATTATAGGTGTTGTCGCTGCTTTGACTATTCCTACTCTGGTGGCTAATTACCAGAACAAAAGCTGGAATACTGCGGCTACTGTCTTTGAAAGAAAACTCGAAGAAGCCCTTAAAACTATGAATACCCAGCAGACTTTAGCAGGGTATAAAAATACTGAAGACTTTGTTAAAGAGCTAAGCAAACATTTTAAAATTATTAAGATATGTAAGAATGATGCTCTTACTGATTGTTTTGAAGATAAAGTCTTCTGGGGTGCAGAGAATGAAGAAATAGAAATTGCTAATATTAAAAATGCCAGCAAGTTTGGTCAAAAAGATTGGGATACTGAAACTATAGGATTACAATTTGCAAACGGTACAACAGGTATAGTTGCATACAATCCGGAATGCAGACAAGACCCTTACAGCAACCAGATAACAGGAACAAGTTGTTTAGCTTTATTATATGATACTTCAGGATATAAAAATCCTAATACACAAAACAAAGATTTAAGGTCAATAAATGTTCAAAGTCTTGGTAATAGCAGTTGTGCATTTGAATTAGGCGGGGTTTGTTTCACAACACCGTTCAAAGCTGAACGTTTAACAAAAACTGAATGTGAAGAATTAGTTGCAAACAATTACGGTATAGTTAAATGCTATTTTGACAATGACTACTGGGCCGGCGCCGTGAAACAATGCGGCGGTGTTGATAAAATGCCAACAGCTGCGCAAATCGCAAAAATTGCTGATTATGTATACAACACATCAGGAATAGGAATGGATGAAGTACATAAATTAACATTGGATTATGACAAGGTAGCAGAACTCGGTTTTTCTTCTCTACAGTCTGACGGCTCTTTTTATATGTGGACAGGCGAAGAGACAAACATGAACTATGCAAGTGTTAGAGAGTTTTATTCTAGCTACACTAAAAGGAATACCCACACACGTTCTATTGACATTTATGCGGTGTGTATAGCGGATTAATTAAAAAGCCCGTCAAGTGACGGGCTTTTTATTCCTTTCAATAAATTAATATTCTTAGAAAGTAGCAACAGGTTTCTTTTGAGCTGTAGCACCCGGGATTGATTGCCAGTTTGCAGCCATAATCTTTTTGAAAGATTTTAATGCTGTGTCTTCCAATTCACCCAATTCTTCAGCTTCCATAATCAATTCTCTTAAAGGAAGCAATGCTCTTTGATCTCTAAGAACTCCTAATGCAGCAGCTGCGCCTGCTCTTACTAATTCATTTTCAGAACGGTTTTTCATAACATCAATCAATGCAGGAACCGCTTTTGTATCGTTTAATTTACCTAATGATGTTACTGCGTATATTCTTACGTTAACCCATTCGTCATATAACATATTGATAACTCTGTCAACGGCTTTTTTGTTTCCGATTTCACCCAATGCACGTGTTGCGTCGCATCTTACGTTAACTTTTTCGTGATCTAATGATTCGATTAATGCATCAGTTGCAACATCACCGATTTCAATTAATGCATCGGTTGCTGTAATACAAACTTGAGGGTTTTCGTCGTTTAAAGCTTCTACTAAAGGTTCAACAACAATTTCACCGCCTAAACGGCCTAATGCTCTTGCTGCACGAACTCTTACATCAACGTTTCTGTCTTCGCGTAATGATTCGATTAAGTGAATTGTTGCTTTTGAATCGCCTAATTCACCCAATGCACGTGCTGCATATAATCTTACAGAACCATTTTTGTCGTGTTTAAGGACTTCAATTAAAGGTTCAACGGCTTTTGAATCACCCATCTCACCTAACACTCGTGCTGCATTGTATCTTACTTTTTCAGAGTTGCTTGTTTTTAAATCAGTTAATAATTCTTCAAATGTTTTCTTAACTTGTTTTTTCTTGCTGTTCACACTAATTGTCATTATTTTCCTCCGACACTACAATAATAAATTCTACACCTTACCTATTTATAAAAAATTTGTGCTGAATTTAATTGCCTTTTTTATAACTAACTATTAATTTTTTGTAACAATTCCTTTTACTAACTTCTGTCTAATCTTTTACTTTTATTTGTGAGAAAAAATAAGGGTAACACTCACACTTTATATTTATAATATAACATATTTTTTGAACAAATTCTTGGTTTAAACGTATTATTTTAGTATTTATGTGTGCTTGTTTTTTTAAAATTACGTATAATAATGATATATTTATGTATTCCGTGTTACAAAACTTAATATAATGTTACTTACTACAGATAGTAATAATAAACTCGCTGCCCTTGCCTATTTCACTGTTTACCAATATTTCGCCGTTATGCTTTGCAATTATTTTGCTGCAAATGGCTAAACCAAGTCCTGTACCAACGCCTACACCTTTTGTTGTAAAACCGGCTGTAAATATCTTGTCGAGCTCATTTTGAGGTATTCCTTTGCCGTTATCTTTTATTTTTACAATGAGTTTTTTGTTTTTGTACTCAGTCGTAATTTGTATTTTTCCGATATCTGAAATGGCCTGACATGCGTTAATTAAAATATTGGTGAAAACTTGATTTAGCAGGTTCGGATAGCATTTTATCAAAGGTAATTTACCATAATGTTTTTCGATTTCTATTCTATTTTTTGTTTCGTGCCGTATCAAATCTAAAGTCAAATCAATTTCTTTGTTTATATCTGCTTCTTGGAGTTCGGCTTCGTCCAGTCTTACAAATTTTTTGAGTGAAGTAACGATATTGCTTATTCTTTGGATTGCTTCAAAGTCAATCTCGTTGATTTCTTTCATCATATCTGCAATTTCGGGGTCTTTGATTTGCGGTATAAACCTGCTGATTATTGCGTTATTGGATTTAATGGAAGCAACGGGAGTGTTAATTTCGTGGGCAACACCTGCGACGAGCTGACCCAGAGAAGCCATTTTTTCAGAGTTAATCAATTGCACCTGAGTTTCTTTTAATTCTTTCAATGTGTTTTTAAGTTCATGAACTGTTTTGATATTATTCTGGTAAAGTTCAGCTCTTATAATTGCGTTGCCGAGTTGTGCAGAGATAGCTTCCAGAATTTCAAGCTCTTCATTAAGTTCACGTTTTTGATAACTTAACAGTACAAGCACACCGATTAATTTTTGCATATGGAATATCGGGACAATAATTCTCATAACCGGCTGCTTAAATGGATCAGCTCCGGTGTATTCAATTAAACAATGACTTACTGAAATATTACCTGAAACTATCATACTATAAGTGTTTTGGTCAAACTTAATTTTTTTTCGAATTTTATTTTTGTTGCCGTAAGCTTCGTCTATAGTAAACTCAGATTCATAGTTTGAGGCATAATAAGCTTCGTATGCTCCGAACATTATGGCAAGCTCATACAGTGCGGAATTTAAAATCTTTGATATATCCATTGATTCTCTTATTATATTGGACATTTTATTTATTAAGGCAATACGGATAGCTTGAGATTGAGCTTTTTGACGAATTTTTTGGAGGTCTTCATTTTCTTCTTCTAATTTTTTGTATTTATTTTGTAATTTTTCTATTTGGGTTTTATAATTTTCAAGCGTATTTTCTGCTGTAACATCTGTTAGGAAAATTACTGTATATTTTTTTTTCTTGATAGCAGTCATACAGAAGTATAATATATTGTTAGTAGAAAATTCATAAGTAACATAAGCAAAGAAGTTTTCTTTTGAATTCAGAGCATGAAATACAGGTGAGTAAATCTCGATATTTTCACTGTTAAGCGGGCAGATGTCAAAATTCAAGTTATGAGAAAATTTTTTGAGACCGGAAAAATTTTTAAAAGTACGTTTAAAAGCATTGTTTTGAAAAACAACGTCGCCTGATTTATTTGTTACAATTACCCCGTCCTGAAATTGATTTAAAAAGCTAAACTTTTTCATAACTTTATTATATGTTATAATGCCTGTTAGGGCAATTGTTAAAGTTATATGGAGTGTTATTTTAAAATCAATGCAAATGCAAGATTTTCAACAATTGTTTGAATATTCATATTCAGTTTAAGTTCTTTTTTTGCCTTTTCGACTGCATTTATATCCTGAATAAGTTTTATTTTAAGATGGTTGTCCTGAAGATTTGATTTCAAAAGACTAACCAGATAATTCTGCATTTGAATGAATATATCTTTCGGTTCATTTTCTTTTGTAAGGTTCAAAATACTTTCGTTAAAGTCCAGAACTTCGCCGCGTTCAAGTTCAAGATAACCGTCCAGAACTTCTTTTACAAGTTCATAATTCTGCGGCTCATCTTTTTTAGACGGTACAAAGAAGCATTGCGAACGCGATACAACCGTTGAAATCATATCGGAGATATCATTTGTTAAAAAGAAAAAAGTTGTGTTTGACGGCGGTTCTTCAAAGGTTTTCAACAAAGCATTAGCGGCATCTGTTGAAAAATTTGTAACATTCAGCCCGCCAGGTCTACCTTCGGAGTCTTTGTCACAGAAAATTAGAACTCTGTGATATTCAGATGTTACGGCAAGTTCATTTTTAATCATTCTTGCCTGACTTATTGAAAACATTGTTTTAGAGTCGTCATCTGACGGCTTGTTATCGTTTTTGGAGTAGGTCAAAACAGCAGGGTGGCTGTTGTTTCTTATCCAATTACAATTTAAACAGTTGCAGTCAGGCGCGCCATCGACTTTACAGTTTAAAATCCGTGCAATTTCAAGCGCAAGTTCATATTGAGCGTCAATGTCATTTCCCCAGAAAAGTATACAGTGAGCAATGTTTCTGTCAGGATTTTTAATCCCTTTTGTGAAATAGTCCATAAGGAAAGGATAATCATTATTTAAACAGGACATCTTCCACCTCCTTTTCCGGAAAAAGTGACTGGCCGGATTTGATTTTAAATTCTGCCTCTGTCAAATTTTGTTTCAGCTTAACCAAATCTTTCAGGCTTGTATTTTTAAGTTTTTGCAGATTAAGTTTCACAACATATTCATGCTGGCCTGTTAGTTTTGAAAGTTCAAATGTTGAGCATTCCGTAGATTTTGCTTTCAGCGTAATCCATTTTCTTATCATGGTTTGAAGTGCTGCAACTATTTCAAGACAGAATTTTTTTTCCAGAAGTCTTCTGTACTCCAATAATGCCCTGTCTTTCTCACCTTTCATAAGATAATCAGAGAATGCAAACAAATCTTCGTTTGAAATGCACAATTCCTGAACATTCTGTTTTGTAATCTGTTTTTCCGGATAAATGAAAAGTTTCAATTTATCAAGCTCGCTGTCAAGTTCTCTGAGGTTGTTTCCTATTTGTGTAATCATTGCAGCTATTGCGTCAGGATTAAGCTCAATATCTTTTGACTTTGCCTGTTTCTTAATCCAGCTTTCAAGTTCTGCTGTTTTGTATGTCGGAATTGAAGCAAACTCTTTTGCGTTATATTTGGAAAGCATTTTGAAGAATTTTTTCCTGCTGTCAAGTTTTTTACCCTCATTTCTGGGCAATTCCGCAACAAAAACAATATCAAGGTTTTCGTTGTTATCATCAAGCGCCTGTTCAATTTGTTTGATTTCTTTGTCATCAAAAGTTTTTGAAAAGTAATCATTTGCTTTAATAATGACTAGCATTTTTCCGAACATCATCGGCTGTGTTCTAAGTATAGCAATCAAGTCTGCAAATTTCGGGTTGTCATAAGTTTTCAGGCTCATTTCAAGGAAATTCTTATCAAGCCCTTTTTTAAGTTTGTTGACTTCCTGTTCAATATTAAATTCTTCATCGCCGTAGAAAAAATATATTGCCATAAAACTTAAGACTCAATTAGTAAGCTTGCACCAATAACACCGGCAGTATTTCCGAGTTCTGCCGGAACAACTTCCACAGCCGAACCTGCAACAACCATTGCGCGTTTTTTTATAGTTTCTCTTATCGGGTCAAGCAAAATATCACCTGCATCAGCAACACCGCCGCCTATAATAATTCTTTCAGGGTTAAGCAGATTAACAACGCTTGCAAGTCCAAAGCCGATGTATTCACCCATTTTTGTAAATATTCTTTTAGCAACAGGGTCACCTTCTAAAGCTGCCTGAGCAACAATGTAAGGTGTTATTTCGCCTCCGTTAGCCATTTCTTGAAATCTTGTAGATTTACCGCTTAAAAGATATTCTTTTGCCATAGCAACAATTGACGGACCTGATGCAAAAGCTTCCATACATCCGTAATCGCCGCAGCCGCATAAAGGACCGTCATGCATTTGAAGTTTTATATGACCGAGTTCGCCTGCAGCATTTGAAGCTCCGCGTACAAGTTTTCCGTTAATTACAATACCTGAACCGATACCTGTTCCGACTGTCATACAGATAAAGTTTTCACAGCCTTTTCCCGCTCCGAAGTTTAGCTCGCCAAGTGCTGCACAGTGAACGTCATTGTCAATTCTTGTAGGGATTTTAAATTCATCTTCAATAATTTGTACAATCGGAATATTAACCCAGCCCGGAATATTCGGTGCAAGTCTTACTATCCCGTTTTTGTAATCAATTTGCCCGGGGAAATCAAAGCCGATACCTTCAATATTTGAGGCTTTTGTTTCAGCCATCAAATCTTTTATTGCCTGCTTTATGTTATTAACAGTATATTCATAACCCATTTCCGCACGTGTAGGCACGGAATTTGAATATAAAATGTTTCCTTTATCATTAACAAGCGCAAGTTTAACATTAGTTCCGCCGACATCAATTCCAATTCTATTCTTTACCATGATTTCCCCTTTAAAAACTATATATTAATATATTAGGACAAAAATACGAGAAAGAAAATATATAAAGTAAAAAACTCCCAAACGGGAGTTTTTCACTGTTAATAGGTAACCTAATCACCTAAGCAAACCGCCTGCCCGCTGCTGGCGTAACGGCTGCTGGCGTTGTAGATCGTGTCGGTAGGGAAGAAGTATCGGTAGTATGCGCTTTTCTTGCTGTACTCCACACCAGACCAGACGTAAAACGAATCAGAGGTTCCTGAGCTTAGAGTGAAGCCGAGTTCTGCTACCTTGTCTGTGTTCATGGTTAAACCAGAGTTTATGTTTTGTTTACCGCCTGTTCCGGATATTCCGTATATGTAGTCAGCAATTTTAGCAACCTGATCCATTGTTGGCATCTTGTCTACACCGCCACATCTTTCAACTGCGCCAGCCCAATAGTCGCTTTTGCTATAACTTGAATACATACAATTTTTTATTCCATGTTCTTGCATAAACGCTAAATCATCAGGATCTGTAGTTTTTCCATTTGTATCGCACGCATTC